>JAFSQO010000047.1 GCA_017446645.1 Synergistaceae bacterium
AACTTCAACCCTGCCTGCTCGTTGTCATCGATAGAGATAAAGATAACTCCGTCATCAGTCAGCAAGTTACGTGCGAGCTTCAGCCTTGAGTAAATCATGCTCAACCAGTCCGAATGAAAGCGGGGATTACTCTTTGCGTTTTCCCTGTAGTTCCTGAATGAAAAGTTCCTCATGCCCGACTCATCAATCATGCACTGCTGCTGACTCTCGAACTCTGACTGCGAGAAGTCATCGCGGTAAATGAAATCATTGCCTGTGTTATATGGCGGGTCAATGTAAATCATCTTGACTCGTTTCATGTAACTCTTCTGCAAAATCTTCAACGCCTCAAGGTTGTCGCCTTCGATGTAAAGATTTTCTGTTGTGTCAAAGTTCCTGCTCAACTCTACGCACGGACGCAAAGTCTTGTCTGTTGGGCTGCCTGCCTCAATGATTGCCTCGCGCTTGCCCGGCCATGTCAGTTCGTAACGTTCCTGCCTGCTCATGAAATAGTGAACTCCTTTATCAGTATGTGCTACAATTCTTGCAAAATTTTACGGGAGTGATGCACAATTCGCAAATATATTTTCAGACGGGTATTTTCCAGCCTGCTGACTCTGTTTGTCGTGATTACAATAACATTCTTCATGATGAGGGCAATTCCCGGAGGTCCATTCACTGACGAGAAGGCCATACCTCAGTT
The DNA here is from genome assembly GCA_017446645.1 of Synergistaceae bacterium. Taxonomy (GTDB): domain Bacteria; phylum Synergistota; class Synergistia; order Synergistales; family Aminobacteriaceae; genus JAFUXM01. Next base: position 683 of record JAFSQO010000047.1, read on the forward strand.
CGTAATGGAAAAGATTAACGCGCGTTACGGACTCGACAAGCCTTTGATGACTCAATACTGCAAATATTTATGGAACGTCCTGCAGCTTGATTTAGGGCCTTCGTATCGTTACGAGGGAATGACTGTGAATGAGATAATCGCAAACAGTTTTCCCGTTTCCTTCATGGTCGGAGGCATTGCGTTAGTGCTTGCGTTACTGGTTGGAATTCCTGCGGGGATAATTTCGGCTCTGAAACACGGCAAGTGGCAGGACAGGCTCTCGATGATCCTTGCGACGTTGGGTGTAACTGTGCCTAACTTCGTGATTGCTGCGATTTTCGTGTATATTTTTGCGTGGCAGCTTGGCCTTGTCACTGTAGGATTTTGGGAGGGACTTTCGACTGCGGTATTGCCTGCTGTGACTCTGGCGGGTTATCCTGCTGCGTTTATCTCGCGTCTTGTTCGTTCTGGAATGCTTGAGGTCATGAATCAGGACTACATCAGGACGGCGTACTCTAAGGGACTGAGTGAAAGGGCAGTGATTTACGTTCATGCGTTAAAGAATGCGATTATCCCTGTGATTACGTATCTTGGGCCTCTGACAGCAGGAATCTTGACGGGAAGTTTTGTAATAGAGCAGGTCTTCGGAGTTCCCGGACTCGGTACGTTTTTCGTTACGAGCATAACGAATCGGGACTACACTACAATAATGGGCGTTACGATTTTTTACAGCGCATTACTCGTAGCGTTTAACCTGTTTGCAGATTTGCTTCTCGTGATAATAGATCCCCGGATAAAGCTGAGGTGACGAGTTATGAATGACTTTACGGGGTATTGTGGTAATAACCCCCTCCCGGCCTCCCCCTTGATTCTTAGAGAAGACCCCCTCCCGGCCTCCCCCTTGACAGGGGGCGGAGAAAGGCAAGTGCGAGCAGGTAAGTCCTCCCCTGATAAGGGGGGATTTAGGGGGGTATCATACACAGGGGATTTAGGGGGGGCTTATACCCGCCAGGATTTAGGGGGGTATCATTCACGCAAAGATGAGGACTTTACACCATTAACTCCCGAAGAGAGAATCGAGTCAGAAGTTTCCCGTCCGTCAAGAAATTACTGGCAGGACGTTTGGAGCAGGCTCAAGTGTGACAGGCTTGCATTGCTGGGGCTTGTAGTGATAGTGATAATCTTGCTGCTTGCAGTGTTCGGCCCAATGCTTTCACCGTATGAGTATGACGCTCAGGACTTCATGGTAAGCAACGAGCCTCCGAATTTGTCACACTGGTTTGGTACTGACATGTTTGGCCGTGATATTTTCGTGAGGGTCTTATACGGTGCGAGGATTTCTCTTGCTGTAGGCTTCCTTGCGAGTTTTATCAGCTTGTTTATAGGCGTAATCTATGGTGGAGTGTCTGGTTTTGCTGGCGGAAGACTCGATGACTTCATGATGAGGATAGTTGATATAATTTACAGCGTTCCCATGATGATTTACGTGATTTTATTGATGGTAGTAGTAGGTCCCGGCCTCAAGAGCATATTTATAACGTTAGGCATATCGTACTGGGCACCGATGGCCCGAATAGTGCGTGCTGAAGTTATGCGCCTTAAGAGTGAAGAGTTTATCTTGGCTGCTCGTGTCTTGGGAGCTTCGTCACGTAGGATTTTGCTGCGTCACTTAATCCCTAATGCTTTAGGTTCTGTATTAGTGACGTTGACGTTCTCGATTCCCGGGGCGATCTTCACAGAGGCGTTTTTGTCGTTCGTAGGCTTGGGAGTGAGTGCACCTATGGCGAGCTGGGGAGTGTTATGCAATGATGCGGCGAGTTCGTTAGCTGTCTACCCGTATCAGTTGTTTTTCCCGGCTGGAGCAATTTCGGTTACGATTTTGGCATTTAACTTTCTGGGTGACGGCTTGCGTGATGCTTTAGACCCCAAGTTGAGGAAGTGATTTCATGAGTGAAGTTTTAAGCGTTGAGAATCTCAGCATGTCATACTACACATCTTCAGGAGAAGTAAAGGCAGTCGATAACGTGTCATTCAGCGTTAATTCAGGTGAAGTACTCGGTATAGTAGGCGAGTCCGGGAGCGGCAAATCTGCGTGTATGCTCTCGATAATGGGACTTGCAGGGAGTGCAGGGAGGATCAAGTCAGGCAAAATAATTTTTCGCGGTCAGGAGATTGACTCAGAGAACATCAAGGCATTACGCGGTAAAAATATCTCGATGATCTTTCAGGACCCCATGACGAGTCTGAATCCCCTCTTGAGAATCGGCTGGCAGCTCGAAGAATCTTTAAAGCGTCACAAGTGGCAAGGCAACACAAAATCACGAGTCATAGAAATTCTTGAGAGAGTCGGAATTGTCCCGGCAGAAAAGCGAATGAATCAATATCCTCACGAGTTTTCAGGCGGTCAGAGACAGAGAGTCATGACTGCAATGGCTGTAATCTGCAACCCTAATTTACTGATAGCCGATGAGCCTACAACAGCACTTGACGTTACAGTGCAGGCTCAGATTCTTGCCCTGATGAAGGATTTGCGTAAAAGTCTGGGAATGTCGATGATTCTGATTTCTCATGATTTAGGAGTCATAGCCGGAGAAGCTGACAGGGTCATAATCATGTACGGAGGGCGAATAATGGAACAGGGAACGAGACGTGAAATTTTTTACCAGGCTGCCCACCCTTACACTAAAGGCTTGCTGCGTTCAGTTCCGAATCCTGAGTCACCGCGTGAGAGATTAATCCCGATTGAAGGCACACCTCCGGATTTGCTGAATCCCCCGAAAGGCTGCCCGTTCGTTAAGAGATGTTC
>JAFSQO010000399.1 GCA_017446645.1 Synergistaceae bacterium
AGGGGTCTCACGTTCTCCGAAGTGAAATACAGCTTTAATAAAATAACTCTGACTATCAGCAACAGCACGAAGCATAATATAACTTTCGGGGGCAGCATGATTTTTCTTGACAGACATCACAAAGTCATAGCCAGAGCAGAACTCATGAAAGGCAAAATTAAGCGTTACTCATCGAGAAAGTATAAGGCATCCTTCACAATAGGCAGCGGAAATGAGGCTAAATCAGCCCGTTATGTTGAGTGGGACTTCTAAATCATGGCACAAATATTACTAGACTTCACACCGGAACTTCAGGAACGCGTTAATTACTGGAGCAGGAGAAATAATAAAAGTCCTGAAGTCTTCATGAGAAATATAATATCAGAATATCTTGAAGACCTCGAAGACTACGAAGAGGCAGCAAGAATTTCACAGGGCATTAAATCAGGCGAGATAAAGACTCATTCATGGGAGGAAGTGAGGCAGCGTCTTGGCCTGGAGGATTGAGCTTTCTGACAAAGCTGAAGAGGCACTCTCAAAAATGGATAAATCAGAAAGATTGAGATTCGATAAATTTTTCACTCGTCTTGCAGCTCTTGAGAATCCGCGATTAACAGGCAAAGCACTTACAGGGCCTCTAGGAGTGTATTGGAGCTATCGAGTAGGGGATTATCGGGCAATCTGTGATATTCATGATAATATTTTAACTGTCGAAGTTATCCGGATAGGACATAGAAGGGAAGTGTATAAATTTTAATCATGAAAAAATCTGCACTTGCATTATTACTCGCATTAATATTAACTTGCTCACATGAAGCCTTTGCAGTCTCTAACAGCTCAGATGCCTTTATGTCTCTCCCATTTGGACATAATTACGCACGGACTCAAAAACGAATGACTAACAGCGGAGCAAGAGTAATAACTCCCCGCAAAGAGTCTCTCACTATGGAAGGAATGTTTGAAGGCTATCCTGCAACGTTCGTATTTGGATTCCACAACAACAAAATTCTCAAGACCAAAGCAGCATACCTTCAGAGCATGGGGGACGCTCTCAAAGACGAAATGTTCTACAACAACCTTCAGAAGAGCTTCAATAAGGCTTTCGGCTCAGGACATGAGACACCTACTCTGAACAGGCGCAATAACAAAAAATTAATCATGCAGAACGTCTGGACTCCTGACTGATACACGACTATAACTCTGACTTACAACCCGGACGCGTCTAAGAAATTTCCCGGTACTTCATTGAGTCAAAGATTCATTCAGATTATATACAAAACTGACAAATGGGATAAATAAAATAATTAATATTAACAAGAGTCCCCGATTAACTCAGGGACTTTATTTTTTACTCGATTACTACTCCTGATGACGAGCAGTTTAATACAAAGAAATGCGAAGCTGCTCCCCCTTCTGTAAATATCCTGCACATAGCCTGAGACAACTTGCCGGCCTTACCGTGAACTATTGCAATCATCGTAGGCCCTGAACCTGAAATCGCAGTCGCTACGCAGTCAGGGTGTGAAGCTGTCTCGCTCAAAAGTTTCTGACCTGTCAGTCCTGGAAATAATTTCGCCCTGTGAGCCTGGTGAAGCCTGTCCTCCATGCCTACATGCAATAAATCCCAGCGTCCCATCGCCCACGCTGCACATAATATACTCGCATGAGATACGTTAAACACTGCGTCTTTGAAAGGCACGCTC
>JAFSQO010000400.1 GCA_017446645.1 Synergistaceae bacterium
CCGTCAATGCATACTGAGCCTTTATTCACTATTCCTCGCAATAAATCTCTGTCGTCTGGAACAAATACAGCTTCTTTCGTGTCAGTTCCCCTGATTTCACGTAACACTGCAACACCGTCAACATGACCAAGCACTAGATGTCCGTCAAGCCTGTCCGTAAGTCTCATAGCACGCTCAAGATTGACACGTGTACCTGTACGCAGATTCTTGCAGAACCATGTACGCCTGAATGTCTCGTTCATCATTTCGACATCAAAGCTTCGTGAGTCATTTCTTGTTACAGTGAGACATGCACCGCTGACACTGACTGACTGTCCGATTTGAAGCTCCCCTGAAAAATTTGACTCTATGGTAAGTGAATAAAACTCCCCAGTCTGATGAAATTTCCTGACAACACCAATACTCTCTATAAGTCCAGTGAACATGATAATCTCCCTTCGATTACAAAATCATCACCCAAACGCTTCGATTTTACACCTGATAGCTTTAACGCCTTGCCGACATCTGGGAAATTCATGGCCAAGTCAAGCCCCCTGCCCTCACCGAAAATTCTGGGAGCTATGAAAAATTTCGCGTAATCAGCAAGACCTTCACGCAGGAATGAACTCAGGACCCCCGCTCCTCCTTCGGTCATTAACGTCAAGACCCCCTGTGACGCAAGATATTCGAGAACATTGTGAAGACCTTCGGGCAATCTTGCAACCCTTGCACCTGCTTCAATTAGGGCTTTCTCTCTCTCAGAGTCAGCCGTCTCGCCAGTGATTACAAGGCATTTGCCATCTCTTGCTATGATTTTTGCTTCAGCCGGAGTCCTCAGCTTAGAGTCCAGAACTACACGCAGGGGATTAACGCCTTTTACATGTCTTACTGTGAGTTCAGGGTCATCTGCAATAACAGTGTTCACACCTACCAGTACAGCATCGTTTTCAGAGCGCATTACGTGAGCTTCTTTGCGAGCCTCTTCACCTGTTATCCATTTGCTGGAACCGTTTGCAAGACACATTTTACCGTCAAGAGATATAGCAGCCTTGAGAGTTACGAACGGCCTCTTGTATTTATGCACGAATATGAAGCCCTTGTTGAGAGTTTTGCATTGCTCGTTTATTTCTTCTGACGCAAACGTTACTTTAATGCCGGCTTCTTCAAGAATTCTTATCCCCTGACCGTTGACTAAAGTATTCGGGTCCTGCATTCCTATGACGACCTGAGAGACTCCTTCTTGAGCTAATCTCTTTGCACAGGGCGGAGTCTTCCCATAATGTGAACACGGCTCAAGCGTCACGTACACTGTTGAACCCCTGACATCGCAGTTATTTTCGTGAGCGTTATTTATTGCTTCGATCTCTGCATGAGGTCCGCCGAATTTTTTATGCCAGCCCTCACCGATTATTTTATTGTCCTGATTCACTATCACACAGCCGACCATAGGATTTGGTGATGTATAACCCATTCCCAGCTTTGCAAGTTGAATCGCACGCAGCATATATGAATTCTGCATTTTTAATATTTTCACTTCCCAAAAAAAATTTTTGCATGTATTATAGCTTTTCTAGTGTTATCATTAATAAACTTTTTTATGTGAATTATGTGAATTATGTGAATCAGGAGGCTTTAAAATTTTGAACTTATTCAGCAGATTACGCTGTGTATTATTAACCGTTGTCGTAATTCTTGCGCTAGTCATGACAACTTCATATGCTTCTGCACCCTTATCTACTGCACCAGAACCGGAACCTGAACTGGATTTAGATTCAGCTATAGCTCTGTTATATTCGTCATATTCAGCCCGGAGATCCGGCCGGACTGGTCAGCTTAGAGACAGCTACGACATAATCATAGCAGGAGCAGGCACCGGAGGCATAAGCGCGGCTATTCAGGCAGCACGAATGGGGGCTTCAGTCCTTGTTGTCGAGACAAGCTCATGGTTGGGAGGTCAGGCAACTGCAGCAGGAGTCAGCACTATGGACGACATGAGCAGGCAAAAGAGCGGTATATATCTCGAATTCATCAACAGACTCACGTCCTACTACAGCATGAGGGGTAAATCAATGGCCACGTGTTACTGGTACGACAAATCTATTGCTTTTGAGCCTCATGTAGGTCAGGAAGTTCTCGCTGATATGATCACTGACGCAAGACGCAAGGGAGTTCTTGACCTCTTGATGAACTCTGAAGTCGTTAAAGTCAATGTCAATGCCGGTAAAATTACAGGAGTCACTGTCAGGTCTCAGGGCAGCAGGAAAGATTACGGCTGCAATATCCTAATCGATGCAACAGAGTACGGTGATATATTGCCTTTAGTTAATATTAATTACAGGCTGGGCAATTCCGAAGCAAAATTCTTCAGTGAAGACTCAATGATTCAAGAAATAACCTGGACTGCAGTAATCAAGAAATACCCCGGAGGAGTGCCTTCTCACTTAAAGCCCTTATATCCGTTACCTGGCTATGAACTGGCAAAACGCAATTACGAGAGCTTAGTAAGTGCAGACGGTCATCCATTCAGGAACGTTTACCCGATTGTGACTCCGGTAAATTTTGCAACACACAACGCATACAGGGCAATACCGGACTCAAGCAATCCATATAATTATGACGCAAGCGACAAATCCGGACGTTTTGTGACCAAGACAGGAGTCAACTGGGGCAACGATTACCCGGGTACTTACGCATGGCACAACGGAAAGCGGGGACTTCCTGCTGCATATCTTGAGGACAGGGTTTTACGCCTCCAGATTGAACGCGAGGCCCTAATCAAGACCCTTCACTTCATCTGGTATATCCAGAACGAACTTGGCGAAGACTGGTCAGTAGCTGATGACGAGTACGACAATAAGATTTTACCCGAAGCTGCACGGGGTCTCCCGTATGACTGGCAGGAGATAATCAGACGAATGCCTCCGATACCATATGTTCGCGAATCAAGACGTATAATGGCAAAGCATACTCTGAGTTCACATGAAATCCTGCAAAACTCACTGAGTTACAGGGACGGCCAGACCAACCGGGAATTCTATGACACAATAGCAATAGGCGGCTACATTCTTGATTTACATGGCGCAAATATTGACTCAGATATGGAATGGCAATTCAATGAGAAGACAAACTCAATGATTATAAATAGACCCAGAGGCCCGTTTCAGGTTCCCATGAGAATATTAATTCCAGAGGGCATTGACGGATTAATCGCAGCAGAGAAAAATTTGTCGGCAACAAGACTCGCAGCAGGTTCTCTCAGACTCCAGCCGATTACCATGATGACAGGACAGGCAGCAGGAGCACTCGCAGCAGTATCCTCACGTCAGGACAGGGCACCGAGATTCATTCACCCTATGTTGGTCCAGTGGGAATTGCTGAACTCAGGCGTTGATTTATCACTCTGTCATTATTCTGATCTACCTCCGGAGCACCCGTTAAATAAAGTAATTCAACTTACGAACCTGTACGGAATCATAATCCCTAAAGAATACCCTCATGCACCAGGTTACAATATGGGTTATTTCGATGATCCTGTTCTCGAAATGGCTGTTATCAAAGGACATGATAAAGGCGTTTTCGGCGTTGACGATATTATCACCAGACGTGAGGCACTTTCCATAATTGAGAAGGTTCAGACTGCCTTAACCGGAAATAAAGGCACTACTGAGCTTGGGGTTAAACCAGATAATTTTATATCACGAGGCGACTTTGCCAGGGCAATTTGTGATGCCATGCCTGACCTGTATAAAATCGAAGTTCCTGCAAAGGCTCGAATTCCGTTCCGGGACAGCAGGCACAGAAATCACGAGTACGTTGCATTACTTGGGAAACTGGGTATACTAAATATATACTCGCGTGATTCCGAATTTTATTACGGCAGACCTGTTACAAAAGGCGAGGCAGCCGATATTATAGTCAGAGCAGCAATAACTGTATCCAGATTATAAAGTCGTAATATAATATATACATCACAAAGCAAAGGAGTCAGCATGAACTGAGATGAGAATAAATCACAACTTGGCAGCACTTACTGCAGTAGACACTCTCAACGGTACGAACGTTGCGATTCAAAAGTCAATGGAGGCCCTGTCGTCAGGTCTTCGGGTAAATTCTTCGGCAGATGACGCATCAGGCTTGGCAATCAGTGAGAAAATGCGCTCTCAGATTGCAGGCTATGATATGGCCATTAAGAACGCCCAGGACGGTGTTTCCATGCTTAGAACTGCTGAAGGTGCTCTTTCTGAAGCTGATTCCTTGCTGCAGAGAATGCGCGAACTTTCAGTACAGTCCGCAAATGATACGCTTACGGACCAGGACAGGAGTTATATACAGGACGAAATAGACGGACTCAAGAGCCAGTTAAATATAATCTCCCAAACTACCCAATTTAACAGAAAGAACCTGCTTGACGGCTCAGTTGGTGCATTATGGTCTTCAAATAATTCTGATGTCAGGGCAATAGTCAACGGCGGATTAACTGGACTTGACGCGAATTACAGAATCGAAATCAAGGCCGATGCAGGTAAGGCCCAAGTTCAGAAGACAAACGTCCTTCAGGGAGTCTATTACGGTGAATATCTCGAAGACACCCTGATTAACGATGACGGCACCGAAGAGAAAATCACTATAGTAACTGAGAACGAGGCAGCTTTGAGGGACATTGCGAACTTCTATAACTCAGACGGTGAATACATTCTTGACGAACCCCAGAAGCTCACGATTATCCAGGGAGACGGGCAGATGGCTTCGGTAATGCTTTACGGCAATGATACACTTGAGTACGCAGTTTCTAAGATAAATGATGCAATTGCTGACTCACTTGGCCAGTCAAAATACACTGATAACCCTGCGAAATTTGCAGTAATTTCTGACGGAACTGAAGGCACTCATGAATCACTCTCAAAACGCGAAGAGCTTTATGACGAGTCAGGTAATCTGACAGGCTACAGGGTGAACGCTTCTATAGTAATCCGCAGTGCAGTTGCAGGACGTGACGGGGAGTTATTTTTCACAGGCAGTCTTGATTTAATCAAAGCACTCGGCCTCAACACTATTCAGAATTCGTCAGAGAGCAGCTATAAAGTCTCGATTATTGACGCTCACACTGATAAAGAGCTTGTTCACGATATGAAGATAACAGGCAGCAGATTACACGGCTTCATGGGTAAAGATTTCGATGTTGAATTCGACACTATGTCAGGAATAAAAGCACTTTGGAACGAATCAGCCAAGCAGTATGACTTATCGGATGAGCAGGTTTTCACTGCAAATCTTCACATAGCGGACAACAGTGCGTCATTCCAGACGGGAACTAATCAGGACGAGAAATTTATCATTCAGTTCGGCGATATGTCCTCAAGGGCACTTGACATTAATCGGGTCAACGTCATGACACGGGAGACTGCAATGCGTTCAATCGGCATAATAGACAACGCAATGGAGCGAATAGTGAAGGAACGCACCAAAATCATTTCGTGTGAGGGAGCACTTGAGAATACCCTTGCAAGTCTTGCAGTATCCAGCCTTAATCTGACAAGCTCCCAAACGAGAATAACTGATGCTGACATGGCGAAATCAGCCTTGAGGTTTATGGAGTTCAAGATTTTGAGTCAGTCTCAGGCTGCCGTCCTAGTGCAAGCGAACCAGCAGCCCAAGTCGATTATTTCATTACTTGACAAATCATAAGGATAAAGCATATAATTTCTCTTGTTGCAAAAATAGCATAAAGCATAATTAGTAAATGGGGATATAGCTCAGTTGGGAGAGCGCTTGAATGGCATTCAAGAGGTCAGGGGTTCGAATCCCCTTATCTCCACCAGATAAAACCACGACTTAAAGGTTATAAGTCGAAGAAATATAGAAATCATGGGTACTTCTCAGAGTTTCGGGGAAGTACCTTTTTCACAGGCAAAAAAGAAGCCTCCCATTTCTGAGAAGCTCCCTGTAGTCTTAGCTAAAGCCCGTTGTGCGAACTATCGCCCTTCTGCCCAAAATGTAGCTAAACGCAGTAGTTCTAAAGGTTTACGGCGGTTCGTATATGACCATTTCCGACACGTTTACGCCCAATCACTGACCGTTTAACGCCCTTTTCAGCGTAATAGCTGGCCTGTACTGCGTCTTTTGAGCCTTCACTCCTTAGCTGGCTTACTGTTCCTGTCTCCCTGTCAAAGACATTCACCTTGAAGATTATCTCTACTTTATTTTCGTAGACTATAACCTTCTCAATAAAGTTATTCGGAAACATGTATAATTATGAACATGAAAACAATGGATCAAATAGAAAAATTGACAGATGA
>JAFSQO010000401.1 GCA_017446645.1 Synergistaceae bacterium
GCAAGAGACGCGCACATGAACTCAAGCACGAAAGATGCTACTCTATAACTCTGAGTCAAGGCAGTACCGGGTTTCAGCTCGTAAAATAAAATTCTGTCACCCCAGTTGTATTCGCGTCCCGAAATTCCCAGATCAGGGATAACCTGCCAGCCCTCGACTTGCGCTGTGTCTACGATTAATTTGCGTTCTTTGCCGGATAATTTTACTTTAGGCGATACGTTGAATTTCATGAGACGGCCTAAATTATCAAGCGTTGTGATTAACGGCAGCTCGCTTCCTTCTGGTCTAAGGGTATTAATAAAACCTTCAAAATCAGGACGCTCTGTTATGTTCGCTAAATCAGGTTCGGACTCAGCAGGTTTTACGGCAAGCAAAAATACTTCCCATGAGTCTAATAAAGGCTTGAAGATTTTAAGGTCATGGAAAAAATCAGGAATCTCAACTGTGTCAGTATCCTTCTTGCCAAGCTGTATCGAAGGGTTCTCTGGGTTGTAAGTTATCTTGATTGAACTCTCAGGCAGCGATAAGACAAGCCCCCCCTTGCAAATGTCTTTATAGATCGGCGTGAATTTCTGCAACGCTTCATCAGAGTGTGAAATCCACGGGTCTTTTTCCCTGTGAAGTTTTCTTGAAGTTCTCATCACAGTAAATGCTACGGCAGAAGGCAGAGGCAGCTTTGATTTTGCGTAGGAATTCAGCAGTATATCGAGCAGTCCGTCCGGAACCTGGCTCAATTTCTTGCAGTAATTCAGAAGGTCCGAATCAGGCAGCCAGATTTTTATAGCGAGCCATGTCACAAAATTTATGATTTTCTCGCTCATAACGTCCCAGCGCATTAAAGGCAATAATCTAAATACTTCGCCTATACACACTCCCAGATCTAATTTATCTGTTATAGTCCTGCGTTCTATCCCGTAAAGCCATATGGTCGGGTAACACATATGAAGAGGCGGCTGAATCCTGGCACCTGACAGCCACGTCAAATAAACGCCCCTTTGTAACGGAGTCATTGAAGCATAAGACTCTGCACCCTCAGCTGGTAATTTGTCGCCATATTTCGGAAATTCTACAGGCAAAGTTATATCAATGCATGAAGGTTCAGGGGTAGCGCATTCACCGTTAGACCAGTAGGCAACAGGAGCAGGGATTATTACGTTCTCGCTGAGTTGGATATTCCCGGCACGCCCGCACCATCTAAGCAAATTCGCCTGGGCCTGGGCTTTCTTCTTGGGTTCTGTCGAAAGTCCATAGGGCGACTCTTCACCGGCCGGAGCATGTGAGGAGTAAGTTGCACCGCTAACTTTATCAGCGTCAGTTACAGGTTTTGCAGACAGTACGAAACCGCCTTCGCCTGATCCTGAGTCATCTTCGTCATCGTCATCAACTTCGACTGCAGGCAAGTCAAGAGACTCAGGGTTTGCAGCGTTATCTGTCTGGTCATTCTGGTTATTATTGCTGGCTGACTGCTGGCGTAAGAAAGCTCCGACTGCTATAGCAACGAACAAGCCTATTACAAGATAAATCATGGCAAATTTTTCTCCTGAGTTCTTTATAAAATTTCCATTTGATATTTCTCAAGCATCATCACAGGACTATATGACATCTTTGCTTCACGAAGTCCCGGCTCTCCCATGTCCTCTTCTCGGTTTGCAAATTCGTAAGCAGCTGCGTTATTCTTCAGGAACATGTAATTTATCGCCTGATAGCTGCCGGCATACTCACCGAATGCCTTCTCAAAGCAAACATCTATGTTGCTTGCATCAAGCTCCTGAGCAATAGTGTAGGCTATGATTTTCTCATCGACTTTGATTATTCCGCCGGATAACTTGAATTCTTCCCATTTGTTTAAGGCTTCCTGAATCGCAAGGTCTTCGTCATATAAAGACTCCGCCTCGTCATCAGTCATAGTTGCATCGCGGTGAATCCTCCAGCGTTCCTGAAATTCTCGTACTTCGTCAAAGAATTCAGGGGTTAACGGGTAATAGTCCCACTCGTAGCCGTCAAGAAATGCCCTGACCCTGTTGCGTTTTTGAGCGTAGAGCTTGCCCTTAAGAGAAATTAAATCACTGACTTTATAAACATATTCGTATTGGTCTCTATCTTTTGTGAAGCGTAATTTTTCGTGTGATTCCAGCAATTTACACAGGTCTCCGGGAACGTCATAGATAATGCTGCCGGCCTCAAAGTGAGATATTGCTTTGTTCCAGTCGATTAATTTGTGCTGCCAGTCGCCTACAGGTCCGAATATTCCGGGTAATGGCCCTGCTGACCTGAGCCAGATTAAATTATTCCTGCTGTCAATCGCGTATTCAATCGGGTATGCGTGCCTCCAAGCCCATAAACAGAAAAAAGAATACTCGGCATAATGGACGGGTGAAGCTGCATAATATTTCGTGTATAAATCTTTATCTTCCCATGATAATTCTTTGAATTCGAGCATATAAAACAATCCTTTCGCAATAATAATGCAATAATAATAATGAAAAAAGCGGCCTTGAGTGAAAATACAAGAACCGCCCTTGACTTTCATGATAAAAATCCTGAATGAATTACTTCCCGATAGGAGCGTCAACAACTTTGTCCTTGAGATCCTTACCGGGTCTGAAAACAGGGACTTTCTTCGCAGGTATCTGGACAACTTTCGTGGGATCCTGAGGATTGCGTCCTTCTCTGGCTGCCCTTTCTCTGACTTCAAATACTCCGAAGCCTACGAACGTGCATTTATCTCCCTTTGCGAGTGCTCCTTCGATTTCGGTGAAAACTTCATCTACTACAGGAGCAACATCTTTTTTGCGCATTGCGAGTTTTGACGTGATGGCATCAATAAGTTCTGCTTTGGTCATTACTTACACCTCCTAGTTAAAACTTTTCTGCATTTTATCAGCTTTTATGAATTATGCAATAGTTTTTTACTGTCTTTAACTGCATTTATTTGCTAAGACTCTCAAGATTTGCCCTGAGTCTTTCGATTTGGGCCTTACCTTCTGAGACTTTACTGCGTTCCTTCTCGACTACTTCAGCGGGTGCTCGTGCTATGAAATCAGCCTTATCAAGCCTTGTCTGACTTGCTGCGATGGTCTTCCCGATAGCTGCAATTTCCTGCTCAAGCCTCGTAATTTCTTTTGCAACGTCAAGGACATCACCGACTGGTAATTTTATCTCGCAATCACCTGTAACTGAAGAGAGTGATGCTCCGTAAGTCCATGATTCTGAAGGCTGCTGAATTACGACTTCATGCACCCTGCACAAATTGCTGATTTGATTGAGTGAGTCACTCAAGATTTTCGCGCTCGCTGTTCCTGAATCAACACGAATGACTGCACGGTTAAGCCACTGCTGAGGAGGCACATGAGCTTCTGCCCTGAGATTTCGCAAGGTTCTCACTGACTCCTGCAAGACCCTCATCTCATCGATTACTCCGGCAAACATGAAATCTTTCTTAGCTTCAGGCCAAGAACTCCGCATTATGAACTTCTCGCTTTCGTCATAACCAAATGCTGCCCATAATTCTTCAGTGATGAATGGCGTAAACGGGTGCAATAACGGTAAAGTCGTCCTGAAAACTTCCTCAAGGACTCCTGCTGTAGTCTTGCGTCTTGCTTCACCTTCGTCACCCTTGAGGGCAGGCTTCGACATTTCAAGATACCAGTCACAGACATCGCCCCAGACGAAATCATAGAGGCTTCGTGCTGCTGTGCCTATATCGTAGGAGTCGATTAACTCCCGGACGCTTTGAGCCATTTCCTGAGTTCTGGTCAAGATAAACTTGTCGTGTAAGTGCAATTGCGATTTATCTATCTCGTGAACGTCATCATCGAGATTCATGAGGGCAAATCTTGCAGCGTTCCATAGCTTATTCATGAAGAATCTATATGTCTCGATTCTTGTTGACGACAGCAAAATATCCCTTCCCTGAACTGATAATGCAGCGAGGGTCATTCTCAAGGCATCAGCTCCGTATTTCTCTATCATGACTAAGGGGTCAATGACGTTGCCTTTTGTCTTGCTCATCTTTTTGCCGTGTTCATCGCGGATTAATGAGTGAATATAGACATCTCTGAATGGTACATCGTCCATGAATTCGAGGCCCATCATTATCATTCTTGCTACCCAGAAGAAAATAATATCGAAACCAGTTACCATTAAAGAAGTCGGGTAGAAATATTTGAGTTCGGGTTTGTCTTCAGGCCAGCCCATAGTCGAGAAAGGCCATAACGCAGAACTGAGCCATGTATCTAAAACATCGCTCTCCTGAATGATATTTTTGCTGTGGCAATGCTCGCATTCTGTCGGGTCAACTTCGGCGACCGTGATATGTCCGCAGTCCCTGCACTCCCAAGCGGGTATTCTGTGACCCCACCAGAGTTGACGGGAAATGCACCAGTCCCTGATATTTTCCATCCAGTTAAAGTAAGTCTTCTCCCATTGTTCAGGAACCCAGCGAATTCTGCCATCTTTTACGGCTTGAACTCCCCGTTCTGCAAGGGGCTTGGTCTTGACGAACCATTGCTCTGACAAGTAAGGCTCTACAGTTGTCCCGCAGCGTTGACAATGTCCTACAGAGTGAGTGATTTTTTCTGTCTTGAGAAGCAATCCCATTGACTCCAAATCCTTCACAGACTCTTGCCGGGCCTGTTCAATCGTCATGCCTTTGTACTTGCCTGCGTTGTCATTCATTATGCCTTGCGAGTCAATTACCTGAATCTGTTCGAGATTGTGATTCAAGCCTACAAGAAAGTCATTCGGGTCATGAGCAGGGGTAATCTTAACGCAGCCTGTTCCGAATTCAGGGTCGACCATGTTGTCCTGTATAATCGGGATTTCGCGGTCAGTTAATGGGACTTTTACGTGTTTGCCGATTAGGTGCTTGTACTTTTCGCTTCTTGGGTGAACAGCAATAGCAACGTCGCCGATTATAGTTTCAGGTCTTGTCGTAGCAACTAGCAGATATTCTTCACCGCAATCCTTCTCGATAATCGGGTACTTGACATAGTAGAAGCTGCCCTGTTCTTCGCTGTATTCGACTTCTAAGTCCGAAATTGCCGTAGCACATCGGGGGCACCAGTTGACTATGTACTTGCCTCGATAGATTAAGCCTTTCTGGTAAAGCCTTACGAAGACCGTGCGGACTGCCTTAGAGAGTCCCTCGTCAAGGGTGAAGCGTTCTCTTCTCCAGTCGCAGGAGTTCCCTAATCTCTTCAGCTGCTCAATGATTCGGGAGCCGTAAACGCCTTTCCACTCCCAGACTTTTTTCACGAACTCTTCACGGCCCAAATCGTAGCGCGAGATTCCTTTCTTCGATAAATCCCTTTCGACAACGTTTTGAGTCGCTATTCCTGCGTGGTCAGTTCCGGGAAGCCACAAGACGCTATAGCCTTCCATGCGCTTTGTCCTGCACATAATATCTTGAAACGTATGATCAAATGCGTGTCCAACGTGAAGCGAGCCTGTTACGTTAGGAGGAGGAATTACGATAGAGAACGCCTTAGCCTCCGGGTTAATTTCTGCGTTGAAGAGTCCTGCCTCAAGCCACTTCGCGTACCATTTTTGCTCTATTGAGTCAGGTGAGTAGCTTTTCTCTAAATTTCTGTTTCTGTTCATGATAAATTCTTTATCTCCTGTACTAATTTTTCTATGGCTTCATCAGTCGTTGCCCAGCTCGTGCAGAATCTAACGGCCATTTTATTATCGGGCAAGGGCTGCCATAATTCGTAGTCAAATTTTGCTGATAATATTTTATTCTGTTCCTGAGTCAAAATCGGAAATTGCTGATTTGTGAAGCTCTCGATTAAAAAGGGAATTCCTGCTGACGTGAAAGCCTTCTTAATTTTCATTGCCTGATTGTTGGCGTGCATTGCGTTGCGTAAATATAAATGCTCATCAAACAACGCTTCAAACTGAATACCGAGCAGCCTCCCTTTTGCGAGTAATCCCCCCTGCTGCTTGATGAGGGTTCTGAAGGTTCGCAAGTTAAATTTTTCGGGATTAGGGAAGACTACAGCCTCACCGAATAACGCGCCGTTCTTGGTGCCTCCCAGATAGAAAGCATCACATAAAGTGCAAATGTCATCAATTCCAACGTCATTAGCTTCAGACACGAGACCTGCTGCGAGTCTGGCACCGTCAATGAAGAGCCGCAAATTATAGTCATCGCAGACCTTGCGGATTTTCTCCAGCATGTTACGGGTGTAGAGAGTTCCAAGCTCAGACGAGAACGAAATGTAAACGAGTCCGGGCTGAACCATGTGGTCATAAGTAGGATCAGCGTAGAAATCAGCGAGATACTTTCGCAGGTCTTCAGGGTCAAGCAAACCTTCATGTCCTTGAATGGCCAAGACTTTATGACCTGTTGCTTCGATTGCTCCTGACTCGTGGACGTTGATATGGCCGGAAGATACGCTGATGACTCCCTCGCAGGGGTTCAGAAAATATTTTATGACTGTAGCGTTTGTCTGGGTGCCTCCGACAAGAAAAAACACTTCTGCTTCAGGACGCATGACGAACTTGCGGATTAACTCCTTTGCGTGTTCAGTGTGAGGGTCAACTCCGTAGCCTGAAGTCTGCTCAAGATTGGAACTTGCGAGAAGCTCCAGGACTTTCGGGTGACAGCCTTCCTGATAATCTGTCTCGAATTTTATTTTGTGCATAGTACCTCCTGAAAATTAATTTATCATAATTTCAGGTATTATAGCGCAAAAGTACAGTGGATAGCGTTTTTATATTCACTATCCACTAATTATTAATTTATCACTAAAACATGCAAGAATACTTCCACTTCTATAAGTGGGAGATGAATTGCACAATATAGTATAATTTTTCCGGTGTTGACTATGACAGAAGATGAAAGATTAGCAAAGAACGAACGAATACGAGAAGCAGGCAAGGCAACGAAGCTCCGAAGAAGAGAGCAGGTTTGCCGGGTTTGGCGTGTGAAAATTGACTTCTCTCATCTGAATTCACAGCAGCAGAACGCAATCAAAATGTTGTTCGTAGAAGCTAAGAGACTTCATAATGACATAATCACTTTCATGAAAGAACATGACATTAACGAGTATGATTACAAGACTCAGATAGTTCATAATCTCGATAAAGACAAGAATCCTGTAACGCATACACTTGAATATATCAGCTCGCAGATGAAGCAGGCAGTCATTCAGAGCGTCAAAGACAGCATGAAGGCACTTAAAGCAGCTAAGACAAACGGACGGAAAGTCGGAGCATTGAAATATAAATCCGATTATCAGTCAATAAATCTTCAGCAGCACGGAATAACATATAGCTTCTATAGTGCAGGCTACATAAAAATTCAAAAATTAGGCAAAATAAGGATTAGAGGCGCAGGACAATTCTTTAATATTCCGAATATAGAATTTGCGAATGCAAAATTATTGAAGCTGCCAGACGGATATTACATAGATATAACGACATATCAGGACAA
>JAFSQO010000402.1 GCA_017446645.1 Synergistaceae bacterium
GCCGCCGAGTATTATGGTCTCACCGTCAGCTACTACCACTGAAGTAACGACCTCACGCTTTGAAGTAATCGGGGTTGTAACTCCTGTTGCACTCATAACGTCTTCAGTTGTCTGCTTGATGTCCATAGCTACAAGATTGCCGCTCCTGATGTGAGGTGTAACGGTCAAAGTCAGGCCCGTATCTTTATAGTCATAGTTGCTCTGAATTGCGCTTGGATTTGACAAGTCCGAAGTTGAGCCTTTCATGACAGGTATAACGTTACCGACTTGGAACGAGCTTTCTTTGTTGTCCGTACACATTAATCTGGGAACTGAGAGGACATTAACTGCATCGTAACGCTTAAGCATCTCTATAGTCGCATACATGAGTCCCATTGGCTGATAGTTCGTAACGCTGTAAGTCGAGCCGTTTCTGTCGAGCAGCTCCTCACGCTTTGATAAGTCATTGAACCATGTCATGAACTGCGAGGGCACAGAGCTTTCACCGAGTGACATATTGCCGCCGAGTAATAAATCGTCCCACATCTGGCCGCCTAAGATTGACCAGTCAATACCGTTTCTGTCTAAGTTAGTAACGTTGATTTCAGCAATAAAGCCCCGTAATAATATCTGCTTGGGCTGAACGTCTATAGCTTCGAGAATAGGCACTAGAGAGTCATACTGCCTCTGGGTTGACGCGAATATCAACGAGTTAGTTGCGACATCAGGAACCACTGTAGCAGGAAACTTTGCCGCCTCAGCTCCGAGCATAGTAGTTGATGAAGCCAGGACTTTACCGACCTGTTCTGCTGCTGCTGCTGCGTCGATATTTTTGAGCTTGTAGATATGAAAGTCTCCTGTCTTTGAGTCTACATCGAGTTCTGAAATTATCTTTGCTGCCTTGTCGATCATTGCACTGCTGCCTACTATTATAATTTTGCTGCTGGGTGTGTCAGGGATTGCGTTAATACCCTGAAGAGGCCCGTTAGTCTGAGCAATTGCGTTTAACTGCGCGGCAATGGCTGCAGGGTCTGTGTATTTTATCTCGAAAGTCCTGCTGAATCTTGCACTTTGAGGTGTGTCCATAGTCCTTATTAACTCGATAGCTTTATTAACGTCAGTAGAACGTCCCTGTAGTAAAATATCCTTCCCGTTTCCTACAGGCATAGTCATTACTGCGTTGCCCAAACTTTGCTGGACAGCTGGGATAATGCTCTCAATCGTTACATAATCAATCGGTACGATATACGTTACTACTTCTTCGCCGAAGCCGGGACCTGACCTGCCTTTATAGACATTATTTGATTGAGTTCCTCCGCCCTGAACTACTATAGAGTAACTTCCCATGTTTTGGAGCGAGAAGTTATAGATTCTCAGGGTCGAAAGCATTATGTTGCGGGCTTCCCTGATAGTAACAGGATGAGGAGATATTATCGTAATCTTAGAATTTATATTCGGAGGCACGATTATATTTTCCTCAAGGATCTCTGACATAAAGCGCATGAATCTCACGAGGTCCATATCCTTGAAGTTAAATTGCACGAGACCGGCTAACTTCATGGCTTCTGCGGCCTCAATCAGGGACTCTTCTTCTTCAGGAGTCATAGCGTCTCCGTTGCCTGACTGAGCCTGAGTACCCTGGGGCTGCTGATTCTGCTGCTGCTGGGTGGTTCTTCTTCGGGTAGCTGCATGGGTACACGAAGCTGACACGAGCAATATTAATAATAGCGATATAAATAATTTTCTGAAATTCAAAACTAAAATCCCCCGTCGTTATTTTATTTTATTAGTCTGAGACATATATAACCATTGAACGCTGGCCGCTCTGATTGCCGGGACTGTTCAGGGTAACTATGACGCGCTTGAAAGTCAGTTCATAATCGGCAACAGGAATCGAAGTATTTTCTGTCTTCCAAGTTATGTTTTCGTTCTCCTCGTCTTTACCGCTGTCTGGCATTCTGGGGTCTAACCTGTATTTTAGCCATATTCTCTGAGCAGCCGTAACAAGTTCGCGTTCAGCTTCTACTTCACCCATTAATCTCGAAGACATCGCAATTAACCTGAAGCCTGCCGTTATGACAAGCCCGGCAACTGCGATGGCAACAAGAACTTCTGTAAGAGTAAAACCCTTGTGTTCTCTCATGTTATCTCACAACATAGCGCAAAGCTGTAGACTTCCCGCCCCTTGTAACTTCGACATCAAAGCGTTCACTGTTCATCAGGGAGTTAATCGAGTTGGCAATATCTCCCATATTCGAGAAGGGAATGCCGTTTACTGACTTTATAATATCTCCCTTTTGGACGCCCAGACGCTTTAAAATGCTCTCGCTCTGAATCCACTGGACTTCGAGACCGCCTGCTTTCTCGTTGGGCCTTATCCTGATTCGCTTTAACTCATCAAAAGGATTCTGAACGAGTTGGCTAACCATTTCTACCGGGACTTCTCCGTCCTGTTTACCGGGCTGAGCAGCCACGATATTGCCCATCTTGTTGTCATCTTTGGGTTTCTCAGCGACTACGGGCTTAGGCTCTGGCTTTGGCTCAGGTTTAGGAGGAGGAGGAGCTGCTGCTGTCTTCTTCTCTTCTTCCTTTTTGGGTTTAGGAGTTTCAGGCCCGAAGATCATGCGCTTGCTGACTCGTTCTTTGCCCCTGACGAATACGACTTCACGGTATGTAACGCTTGCAACCCTGTAGCCTTCTATTTCTTTGCCTATCATGTAGATTTTTTGCTTGCCCTTATTTACCAGATATGCACCTACCCCTGGAAAAGTTGCCCTGACTATGACTTCATCGAGATTTCCCAACGGGACAACGGGCTTTATATCCGGTGAAGGTTCAGGCTTAGGCGGTGGTGGCGGCGGCGGAGGAGGCGGAGCTTCCTTCTCAGGCTCAGGAAGAGGCGAGATATGGAAAGGGTTAGAGGCAAGAAATTCATCAAGTCCCCTGCTCTGCTCTACTGCTTTTTGCTGGACTTTAGTGACTGAAGCGTCAACCATGCCAGCGTTACCCGCAAATTTGTCAAGACCATAGCCGAGTAAGATACTTGCAAGCCTTCCCAGAACAAGACCTACAAGGACAGGTAAAACCAGAAGCCATATTTTGTAGATGACTCCGGTTTTATTCTCATGCTCGTTTTTATCTTGGCCCTTAGGCTTTTTATTGCGTGTGAACTTTATTCCTGACAATAAGTCTTTCAGTTTTCCCAAAATTTTGACCTCCTTTATTATCATTATTATTTGCGTCTAAGATACCATCTGCCGCCTTCTTTCACTAATGGCAGAAAATTCTTCATAGTCTCCAGATTCTTCTCGAATTCTTCAGGGACATTGAGTCTTGCTTCTGCTCGTGCGATTCTCATCTTTGCAAGGTCTAAGCTCAAATAGCCGTTCAGTGCAAAGTCCCCGTTAGTTCTGAGCTGTTCGAGCAATATCCCTCCCAGTCCTGCGGTAAGCAAGAATCCTCCGTCACCGAAATTCATGACCTGACCGACCTGAATATTCAAGCCTTTGAAAGATATATTGCTGACGAGGCCAAGACTCAGAATGCTGGATAAAATTCTCGGCCTTATAGTTATAGAACTAAATGATAAATTAACTGCCCCGTTCAGTGCAAGATTATTCACAGTGAAACCGCCTTCTGCTCCTGTAACGTCAGAGTAGGCAAGCCTCATGCCTCTTTTCTCAAGCTGAGAGTGGGCGATGCTCATTGCTAATTTTCCCATTTCCCTATAAGGCATAAATACCCACAAGGCGTATACAAAGCCTGTGAGCAGCAATAAAATTTTTACGATATTTATAACTAAACGCTTCATGATTATTTATTAATTCACCGGCCCTATTATAGCCGTAACTGTCATTAATCTCTCACGGCCTGCAGGAAGTGCACGCAATTCCATAGCTATTATCCTAACGCCTTTAGCTGCAAGGAGTGTCTGAAATTCCGCAAGTTCTTCCGCATATAATCTATTCAGCTCGATTGACTGATTGCGTCCGTCTGGTGTTATCCTGTTTACACGGCTGCCCAGCTGCATTCTCTCTGAAACCTGGGCAAACACTGCAGGGACATCGACGTTTTGATTCGCATTATTATTACTGGTCGGAGCGATTGCCTTGTACTCATCTGCCAGACTCAAAAGGGTCTTCCAGCGGCTTTGCTGAGTGTTTAATCCTGTCTGAGCCTGAGCAGTCCAGCCGTTCACGCTCATGACTCCTACCCAGATAATCAAAGTCAAAAGCAGGACGACAATAAACTTTATCGAACCCGGAGCCTCGCCCCTGAAAACAGTCTTTGCGTTATTTATCAGTGAATCTATATTTACCGCCATTTTACTTTACCACCTTATGCGTAAATCAAATCTATAGCCAATTCCCGACACAAACTGCGTGTTATCAACCTGAGCAATGCTTGCCCTGCCTTCCCATGCACGCCTGAATGTCAATATAGTACTCATGTCAGGTGCTGTACCGTTGCAGTCAAGACCTTCGGAGTTATATCGAATGATGTCAAGTGTTATATCCATGCTCTGATTATTCGTGAAAATCTCGCCTATGTCAGCAAGAACTTCATCAACCTGATGACCTGCCGGGCCTGTACCTGTTAAAGCAGCAATTTTATCACGGGCAAGTGAAACTGGGTTTGAAATTCTGCCTGTATGACTCGGATCAAAGACTTTCCTGTAAAAACTTTCTGAACGTGTCCGGGCTTCTGCTAATTGAGTCTGGGTCTGCTGCCACTTTATGAATGATGAGCCAAGGGTTACGACCCCTAATGCAAGCAGCCAGCATGATACACGAGTCAGGAGCCTGACGTTGCGCTCCAGGTCCATTGCTCCCTCGATTGCACGGCGCGACAAATTTACGTCCTTAATCCACGGACAAATCTTTATGCTCTCGTTGATTATCCTGCTGAACTCAAGCCCTGCCTCGCTGTCATCATTATCATCACCGGAGACGTTAATGACAAAGCTGCCTCCCCGTTCGATTTCACGGGCCTTGCAGTAATTATCATACCAGGCAAGCTCTTTCTCTTCAGTGTGAAGAGTGCTCAGCTTCCTCCAGCGCGATAGAACCGGCTTGTTGTTCTGCCACAGCATTGAACATATATTTTGCTCGTCAATCCACATTGTTACGCCTGTTCCGTCATAGTCTTTCAGCTGCGAGATAAACGGCAAAGCAGCGGGCCAGACTTTATTGCTGTTCCCTGAGTCATAAGGCATGGAAGGCACATCAAGTTCATCGGGCGACAAGTACCAGACTACACCGTTTACGCCCTTTTTGCCAATACCTGCTTTTGATAACACAACGGGAAAGATTTCAAGATTACCTGCTGCTGAATACGGCATGACCTGAAGCCTTAAAGCCTCGCGGATCTTCGTGGCGTTCGAGAAGGGAAACGCAAAATCTTCGAGTGAAAGCGACTTCATAGGCACAAGGGTCACGGAATTTTTACGAGTCCCGTTACCTTTTGTGACTATCCGCAGGACTTTGCGAACCTCGTTGACCTCTGATTCAGTGTCTTCGTCATAGACCTTTGCTGTAATCTCTATGAGACGGCGGAATTCAGTATCATCAAGATTATCACCGCCCTTTGTGTTGAATCTTGACATTATTGACTCTTTATTTAATTTTAAGCGTGACAACAAATCACCAGGCTTCACTGCCATTAAGACTCCTCCCATTTTGCTATTTGCTTTGCATCACGATTTATTATTATTCTAAACGAAGTCCCGCCCTCACCCTCAAGATCAAGCCTCTCGATCCTGAGCTGGAAGTAACGGCTTCGGAATTTCACGAGATTAACGAGCTGATTCACTATCTTAGCAGGTGCTCCGGGGATTTCACGCAGACTTGCAAGACCGTTGAATCCCTTCTTTTCCCGTATCTCTATGACTTTATCAGCGAGATCCCCTGTATCAAGTCCGGGCAAAAGTTCCAGAACCTGAATCGGAGCCACGTTGATGTTCACCCTGTCATCGGCAAAGACAGTGCAGTAGTCAGCAAGTCCGAACTTCTCTCTGATACCGTCCTTAAAGCCATAGAGAATATCTGAATCAATATCATCGCTCATGATTAATAATTCAGATAAGTCATAAGGCACCCGGTTTATATAATATTCGCGTTCGACTCCTCCGACCCTTGGCCTTGTGTTCTTGTCCATGAAATCCAGAGTCTTTTGGGCGAGTTCCCTATGTCCAAGCTCTGTCCACATGTCCTCCCAGACTGATTCATACTCTTTTCTGACTGTGCTGCCGTCAGGTAAGAATATGCTCTTAATGGGAATCTTGTCATCAAGAGGGGTGATATGCAAAACCCAAACGCCCAGATCATCAGTCATAGATAATAAAAACGGCTGATACCATTTTTGAGTCAGGCTGTCATGATAAACATTTGCCCCGATAAATACGAGTGCCTTCATAATCGACTGAGTCAGGACATAAGCCATAGTACGGCTTGTCAGGTTATCGCGCTCTCTGTCAAAGCTCCTGACCTGCGCCCTTACGAACCAGGTGAAGGCAGTAGCACAGGAAATTAACAGCATCCCAAGCATTAAGACGCTTACGAGAACAAAGCCCCTGCTCTTACTCTTACGGAAATACAACAATGCTCTCATACTCATTTTGACTCTTTCCGCCGGATTCTTTTGCGCC
>JAFSQO010000403.1 GCA_017446645.1 Synergistaceae bacterium
CACTAAGAATATTTACTCTCCGGTTCATAATGACTCGCCTGTATGTCTTGCCTCACGTGATGAGATTATGCAGGCTCTGGGACTTGACGGGATTGCGGATCCTTTAGTGTGCGGTTCTCTGACTATGTACGGGGGCACTGAAGACGAGATTATTTTGCCGGTGAACATAAACCCTGATTTTATCTTAGGGCCTGCATCTGCGCACCTGAATATTTCGGGAATTTCGGGACTTGCAGCTAAGACTTCTTTCGCGATGTTCCTGATGAAAGCCGTTCAGGAAAGATCCATAAAGCTAAATAAAAGCACTGCTCTGGTAATATTTAACGTTAAGGGCATGGACTTAATGGCAATTCACAGGCCGAACGATGACCTCACTAAATCAGAGCGTTTAAAGTATAAAGCTCTTGGCCTCAGTGCAGAGCCGTTTAAGAACGTAAAGTATTATGTGCCTGGCAGGTCATATTTGCCGCATGAATTTATCGAAGAGTACACCAGAGTCGGACAGCTCATGAAGTTCAGTGCAGAACCTGAGCAACATGAATTCAGGCTTGCTGACGAGTTAAAGATGATTCAGGCAAATGACGTTAAAGTAATAGATATTGCAAAACTTCCGGAAGATAAACAGGCTTCAGTATTTAGTGATGTCCTGCGAACTATATATAATTTAAAGCTCGGAGAATATGACAATGAAACCGGAATAAATCCCCCGTCAAAGATAATAATTTTTCTCAATGAGCTAAATAAATTCGTCTCATGTGATAAAGCCTTAAATCCCTTAATTCTTGACATTATCGAAAGGGGCGGGTCTCTTGGCATTATCTTGTTCGGTGCAGAGCAGTTCAGGTCGGACGTTCATCATGTATTTACGGGAAATTCTGCGCTCAATGCCTACGGGAGGACTCACATGACGGAAATAGAAACAGCTGACAGGGTTTATAACAGCTTCCATGAGACTTGCAAAAATATCTTGACTCGTCTCGAACAGGGTGAGTATTTGCTTCAAAGTCCGGTGTTCAGGACTCTCTTACGGATAAAATTCCCAAGACCGGCGTATGACCAGCTTAACGTCACAGATAGGGATTAAGGAGACTGTCATAACATAATGGGTGAATATATTTTCGGCTCTCACATACTTGAAAGCCTTACGACTGGAATGTATCAGGACTCGCGAATGATCTTCAGGGAATATATACAGAATGCCTGCGACGCTATCGACAGTGCTGTGGAAATCGGCCTGCTCAGTGATAAGGACGAGGGCATTATTGACGTTAATATAAACCGCAAGAAAAGAAAGATAACGATAAAAGATAACGGAACCGGCATAAAGTCCAGTGAGTTCGCAAGGGTCTTGAGCAACATCGCCGACTCTGACAAGAAGGCAGGAATTGACAAGGGCTTCAGGGGGATCGGCAGGCTGTGCGGTCTTGCTTACTGCGAGAAATTAATATTTACGGCCAAGTTTGCTGGTGAGAAAGTTATCTCGAAGCTGGTTTGCGACGCTGAATTAATGCGCGAGTTAATCATTGGCAGTGCCAACGCTGAACATGACACTGAAAAACGATACACTGCTTCAGAAGTTCTGAACTTTATGAACGAATTTACGTTTAGTGAAGACAAAGAGAAAGAAGAGCAAGAAGAGTCTGAGAATATTGACGAGCATTACTTTATCGTTGAGCTTGTTAATATTAATAACGAGAATACTGACTTGCTTGATTATGACGGTGTTAAAAATTACCTGGCTTTCACCGTTCCTCTTCCGTACAGCATAACTTTTTCGCCGTATCGTTCAAGGATTCGCGAATATGCTGCAAAATTGGGCTTCGTAATTGACGAGTATAATATCTTTCTCAATGATGAGCAGCTGTTCAAGCCCTACACTGTTAATTTCATGACAGGAAGGGGAAAGGGCAGGGCTGGCGATGAAATTATTGATCTTGAATTCGAAAACTTCAGGGACGTTAATAATAATATCATTGCCTGGCTGTGGCTTGGGGTCTCGCACTTCAGGGGCGTAATTTCCGAAGAGTGCCTTATGAGGGGAATCAGAATCCGTAAAGAAAATATACAGATAGGAGATGCAGACACTTTGCAGAGATTTTTTTCTGAGAGCAGGGGACATCATTACTTCATCGGCGAATTATTTTGCGTCGCGAAGGATTTAATACCTAACTCACAGCGCGATTACTTCAACGAGAATAAATTACGGGTCGAACTTGAATACCAGATAAGCCATTACTGTGCAACTTTGTCACGGGTCTATCATGGAGGCTCAAAGCTGAATAAGTTAATTGCAACACCTGACGAAGCTGCGAAAAATGCATTAGAAATAGAGAAGCTCAGAAATAGTCATGATATTATAAAGCGTATAATTCAGGACTACGAAGAGAAAAAAGAAAGAGAGACAGAACCTGCTGAACGAATAATTACGATACATTCAGTTCCTGCAAGAAAATATTCAAAAAAGGAATTAAGGCTGCTCGGAAAAGTATTCGGTGTAATAAACTCATCACTGGACTCAGAGACAGCTTATGAATTAATCAACAAGATAAAGGACGTATTAGAATAATGAATCGAAAAGTGCTTCTTATTGAACCTCCGTATAAAAATAAGTATCCGCCTATAGGACTCATGAAGCTTGCAACGTATTTCAAACTTTGCGGCGATAACGTCAGATTCTTCAAAGGCAGCTCTAAAGATATTGCTGCGGAGTTATTGGCCGAAGAATTTTTTGCGTTGCTTAATGACAGATCATTAGGGCGTTATTTCAATGACTTCATGGAATACATCAAGAGCGGCAAGGGTGCCAATCTTGCTGCAATTCCTGACTTCTGGAATTTTCAGCGCGAAAACATGCTCATGGACTATAGAGAGAAATTAAGGCTCCATGATTTGCCCAAATTCGATATTGTAGCGATAACTACCCTGTTTACTTTTTGCTGGCAAGATACGATAGAGGTCATCAGCGAAGCTAAACATTTTCTTGCACCCTCCGGCAGAATATTAGTCGGCGGGATTGCTGCATCGCTTGTGCCTGATGAAGTTTACCGGGAAACCGGAGTAAGGCCGATAATAGGCTTGCTTGATAAACCAGGCATGATTGACAGGGACAGACCTGAAATTATAGATGACATGCCTCTTGATTATTCGATTCTTGATGAAATTGATTATGAATATCCTGCAAGTAATGCATATTTTGCTGCTACTACCAGAGGCTGCATAAGGCATTGCAGTTTTTGCTCTGTTCCGACATTGGAGCCTGAGTATAAAGACTTTATAGGCATATCGGCCAAATTAGATTATATTGACCAGCATTTCGGGGCAAAGCGTGATTTATTCTTAATGGACAATAACGTTCTGGCTTCCTCAAAATTTGACGAGATCATAGACGAGATAAAAGCCTGTGGTTTTGCCAGACATTCAAGATATACTCCCCCGAATGAGTATGATGTTGCAATAAGGAATTTGCAGGAGAATTTTAATACTCGTGCCTACATCAAGAAAATCATAAAAATTTATGACAGTGTAGCAGAAAAACTCGAAGGTCAAGAAGCAGGGGAGTTTTATATCTACCGTGAAAAGAATTTTTTGCTGTACCCTCAGACTGCATCAGCTGAGGCAATTTTGCGTTCTGATACGTATTTCAGGGAAATATATAGCAGGGTCATCAAGCCTATAAAATACCGCACGAGGTCTATAGATTTTAACCAAGGGATAGATGCCAGATTAATTAATGAGCATAACATGAGCAGACTTGCCGAAATTAATATACATCCCCTGAGAATTGCGTTTGACCACTATGAGCAGCGGGATATTTACATTAATGCCGTCAAGACAGCAGCCAGATACGGTATAAAAGACCTGTCGGACTACCTGCTCTATAACTTCACTGACAAGCCCGAAGAGTTATACTACAGGCTCAAGATTAACGTAGAGCTCTGCGAGGAACTTGACGTTGATATATATTCATTCCCTATGAAGTATCACCCTGTGAGCGACCCTGAATATTTCAGGAACCGCAATTATCTCGGTGCTCACTGGAACAAGAAATATATACGCGCTGTCCAGGCTGTAATGAACTCTACAAAGGGCAAGATAGGACGAGGACTGCACTTTTTTGAAGAAGCATTTGGCCATAATTTAGATGAATTCTTTGAGATTCTCTATATGCCTGAAACCTTTATCGTTTACAGAATGAAGTACCGCGAATCCCTGACCCGTGAATGGCATGATAAATTCTATTCTCTGTCAGGGAGCAAACTTGAAGAAGCCAAGTCAATAATCGAGGGTAACGTTTTCACTGAGAAGGTACTCAACCGTGCATCATGTGACGAAGTAAGAGACCTGCTGAAATATTACAGGATTGACCGATATGTGTCAGAGCGTTAGTAATTTACATGTAAGAGAAAGATTTGGCGGTCCCAGCGGGATTCGAACCCGCGTCGCAGCCTTGAAAGGGCTGTGTCCTTGGCCTCTGGACGATGGGACCAGTGATTTGTTTGCTTACTGGTGAATCGCGGGGGACTTGAACCCCCGACACCCGGATTAAAAGTCCGGTGCTCTACCGACTGAGCTAGCGATTCGTATCGTGTCTCAGGCAACGAAGGCTATTATATTATCAAGCCACGAAAATTGCAAATGTTTTGCGTGTATTTCTCTGATAAAATTTACGCGATATATATATTTATTTATTTTACGAGAAAGAGAAGAATTATTATCATGTTCAGAAAAGCAGAAAGGCGCAAGGCAAAGTTAAGGCTCGCAATAACAGGGCCTGCAGGTTCGGGAAAGACTTACGGGGCATTACTTATTGCTCAGGGGCTGGGAGGAAAGATCGCAATGATCGACACCGAGAACGGCTCAGGAGATTTATACGCTGACATGTGCGACTATGACGTGCAGACTCTCACGGCTCCTTATTCTATCCAGAAATATTTGGAAGCTATTCACGAGGCTGAACAAGAAGGCTATGATGTCTTGATTATCGACTCGCTTTCACATGCATGGAGCGGCGAGGGCGGACTTCTCGATGTCCACAGTAAACTCACCAGCACAAGTAAGAGCGGCAATTCTTACGCAGCATGGAACAAAATTACGCCTATGCAAAACAGATTAATCGAGACAATGCTGGCCTCAAAGTGTCATGTAATCGCCACAATGAGAAGCAAGACTGATTACGCAATGATGCAGAGCGATAAAGGCCGTGCAGAAATCCGAAAGGTAGGACTCGCTCCAGTTCAGCGCGACGGAGTAGATTATGAGTTCACCGTAGTATTTGACTTAAGCATGGAACACACCGTTACGGTCTCGAAGGACAGGACCAGCTTATTTGACAAGCAAGTTTTTGAAATCTCATCTGAGACCGGCAAGATATTAAGCAACTGGCTCAACTCCGGCTCAGACCCCGTCTTGACTGCTCAGGACATCAGAAGCAGCATCAACAGGCTGTATTATAAATATCTGGAACTTTTCGGCAATGATCAGGGGCTTGCTCAGGCAGCAATGCAGAACGTAACTGACGGCAGGGCTTCTAAAGACTGGACCGAAGAAGACATAAATAACTTGACGGAAGACCTTAAGTTACGGAGCCTGAAGATCGGCGAATCAGAAGACATAGTGATTCAAACTCAAGAAGCATAGATAATTAGTGGCTAGTGAGTAGTGAGTAAAGAAAAAATTCTAGCCACTATTCACTGTTTTTTTTATTCGTAGATTGCCATTGAGTGGACGTGTTTCATGACAGCATCACGG
>JAFSQO010000404.1 GCA_017446645.1 Synergistaceae bacterium
AGTGTCGCCGAAATCATCAGGACCATAAGCCAGATAACGCGCTTCTTTGCAAGTTCGACCACTCCCATAGAGAGATAAGGTTCGTCCATTGGAAGCATGGCTGCCATCTTGTGAAAGTCCTCTGTGCTCTCTTCCTCTAAGACCTGCATAGCGTCATCGACCGTAACTATTCCGACCAGGTGATTCTGCGAGTCTACAACTGGAATGGCCATAAAGTCATATTTCTGGAATAATTCCGTAACTTTTTCGCGGTCATCGTTGGTGTTTACGCTGATTAAATTCGTGTCAGTCATGATGTCGCAAATCTTATCCTCATACTTTGAGAGCAGCATTGTCCTCACTGTAACGACCCCGATTAGCAAGCCTTTAGGGTCAGTAACGTAGCACGTATATAGAGTCTCTTTATCAGTACCGACTTCTCGGATATGCCTGAATGATTCTTCGACGTTCATGTCAGGTCTTAACGAAATATACTCAGTCGTCATGATACTGCCCGCTGAGTCTTCATGATACTGCAATAACTGATTGATTCCCCTGCGAGTTTCAGGGCTTGCGTTATCAAGTATTCTCTTCACAACATCAGCCGGTAACTCTTCGACTAAGTCAGCAGCGTCATCAAGAAATAACTCATCGACAATGCGTCCGACTTCCGGAGCCGTGAGCTGTGATACCAGGGCCTCTTTTGTGTCAGGAGTCAGGTAAGCAAAGACCTCTGCGGCCATGTCCCTTTGTAACGCCCTGAATAGAATGACCCTGCCTTCTGGTTCGAGTTCTTCAACTGCATCGGCAATATCGGCTTCGTTCATCTCTTCTGTCAGTAATCGTAATTCTTTAATGTTCTTGGCTTCAACGAGTGATTTTATACTTTCGAGCATTTATTGCACCTCCGGAAAAATTTTTTTCATGAGTGAGTTTATAGAGCAAAATTTTATCACGACAAAAAAAATATCAGGAGAGCCTGTTACGACTCCCCTGACATTGAGATTTGAGATTTATGAGTTATTCTTAATACATGGGCTGTGATTCAAGCATGGGTGTTGCAGTTTCTTGTGTAAATTTGGTTCCATGCTAATAAACCGGCTGTGTTTCGGGCATCTCGAAGTATTCCGGCGTTGGCTGTACAGGTAACTTTATTAACGGTTCCTGCTCTGACTCTGAGTCTAAATCAAATTCGTCAGTCTGTGAGGTCTGTTCAGCAGGTTTAATCGTCATTGCGCTTGTCTTGAGAATTACGAACGCTTCACCGGACGTAAAAGTTCTTGCAGTGTTATCAAGTGCTGAACCCGTAATATTATCTACGTCCTCGATTTTAGCGACTCCTGCCTTCTCGTCAAAGTTGACCGTCCAGCCTTCAGGTATTACACCCTGCAAGCCTTCGGGGAGTTTATCGGCAACGTAGACTTTCTCGTTATTGCGGATTCTGAACCTTGCCGGTTTCTCTGATGACGTTTTCTTGTTCTTATCGAGAATCGTGAGGGTCATGGTCTTGTTGTTCGCCGAATAGTTCCACGCTACAACCTGAGATTTTGCTTTCTTGTGCCATGCCCTTACGTCCTCGCCGTCATTCAACTGGGCCTTCATGGATTCGATGTCCTGATTCTTGGCCTCGATTTCCTGTGCAATTGCCTCGCCCTTCTTGTTAAGTGCCTCTGTCCTGCTGTCTAACACTTTTTTCTTGTGCTGAATGCTCGAAGTCTCCTCTTGGGACTGCAAGGTGTTGAGCCTGTCCGTTACCTTCTGAAGCTTTGCGTTGTTGCCGTCAAGTATCTTCTGAATCGAAGAAAGTGATGTAAGCTCGTCGGCAAGTCTTGAGTAAATTCCGTCTTTCTCGCCTGCAAAGACACCTGTAACTGACATAACTGATAAAGCAATGATACACGTGATAATTAATAACTTTCTTGACATAATTAATTCCTCCTGAAATTCATTTTGCATAATTATATAAGACTTTCGCTAATTTCTCCGGGCTTTCACTTTCACTGAAGATACACGAATTCTCAGCGAGCTTGACAAACTCCTGGGCATTCATGGCCTGATGATTATCCGCTGCTCCCGGCCAGGGGATTACGACCGCAGGAATTTCCCATTTAAGTACTTCAGCAAGGGTTGAGCCTCCAGCCCTGCATACCAGAATATCACAGGCAGAGTAAAACGGATTCATGTCCCATTGAGGCAAAATATAGTGCTTATTGCCCTCGTTGTGCTTTTCTTTCGATGACAGAAATACGAACTCGTAATCTTTGCACAAGTCAGCCGTCCTTGTAAGAAGCTCACTCAACGGTCCGGAACCTAATGAACCTCCGGCAATACCGATAATTTTTGCACCCGGATTTATCTCAAGTCCCAGAGTCTTCAAAGCCTGCTCACGTGATAATCTCTCAGGCTCTCTTACTGGTATGCCCGTATAAGTGAATTTCTTTATGCCCTGACAGTGAGGCCAGCCAGTGATAATTTTTGCGCCAATTCTCTCTGCAAAACGTGTAACTTTCCCTGAAACTGCGTTCTGTTCGTGAAGGGTTACGGGGATCCCTTTAGTTCTGGCAATAATCAACGGTGCGAAAGATACATAGCCGCCGAATAAATAAATCTCGTCAGGCTTGAATGTCTTTACGTACTGTGAAGTCTGTCCGAGCGATCTGAACACGTCAATAATTCTCGAAAAAATCTTTATGACCGAACGAGTACCCAAAGGCGAACCTTCTAACGGCAATATCACCGGAGTAATGCCTTCTGATTTGTATATGTCGCTCTCAAGTTTCCGCGAACCGCAGAGCCAAGAGACCTGCGAACCCTGAGACTCTAAATTCTTGCCGAAGACTATTGCGGGGAAGATATGTCCCCCAGTTCCTCCTGCTGCAATTAAGATTTTATTACTCATTTTTGTTCCTTCTCCTGTTTGATTCCAGTTTTATGGACATCAGAACGCCGACTTTTGCCCACATGAATATCATCGAACTGCCTCCGGAACTTATGAAGGGCATTGGAATTCCAGACAACGGCAGCAATTTAGTAACCCCTGCAACGTTCATAAACATTGGGAAGATTACTGAAGCAGTAAGTCCCAGTGCAAGAGACTTAGAGAAAGCTGTCTTTGCATTCTTGTAGATATAGTAAGCCCTCCACGTCCATAACGCATAAAGAATTAACAGGAACATTGTACCCATTAGGCCAAATTCCTCGCCAATTGAGGGAAAAATATAATCAGTGTCAGCTTCGGGAAGATAACGCTCAATCTGAAGACCTTTCCCTATGCCTACTCCTGTTAATGAGCCGTTAGCAAATGCTACGAGTCCCTGAATAATCTGAAAGCCCTTGCCTGTAGGGTCTGACCATGGATCCCAGAACGCCGTGAATCTGCTCATTCTGTACGGTGCAATGAGAATCAATACGGCAATCGCTGCAAGTCCTAAAATTGCTCCCATTATGGGATACTTCCAGCCCCTGCGCTCGATATGCATTGTGAAACAAATTGCTGTAACTATTATTGCTCCTCCGAGTGTAGGCTGAAGCAACAGCACTACCGCACACATCGCTGCTATCATAAGGGTCGGCCTCACGAAAGAGTGAAAGTTCCCGCGTCTGATTGATGATTCAGAGTCAGTCAGTCTATCAGCCATAAAGACAGGCAGAGCAAATATCAGGAACTCAAACGGCTGAAAATTATAGCCAAAGACTTTCAGCCAGCGTCTAGCACCCCAGACTTTAACGCCAATGCCGGGAATTATAGTGAGAACCAGCAGGAAGAACGCCGCAGCAAATAATTTTCCGCTGTGTTTCCTCAATCTCTCAGAGTTCAGCCCCCCCATGCACAGAGCCATCACAGTCAGGCCAAGCCCAATAAACTGGAACTGCTTTAACGGTGCAGAGTAAGGGTTGCCTCCTGCCATGCTGTTGCGCAGAGAAAGAGACGAGATCATTACAAGACCGCAGCCGCTTAATATTAACGGTATGATGATTTCCATATTGACACTATTAACACTGCGAGTTATTTATCTTGTCGCGAATTATCCTGCAAAAGTGTTCGCCGCGTGCCTTATAGCTTTTATACATGTCCCAGCTGGTGCAGGCCGGTGAAAGCAGTACGACCATTCCGGGCTTCGT
The DNA here is from genome assembly GCA_017446645.1 of Synergistaceae bacterium. Classification (GTDB taxonomy): domain Bacteria; phylum Synergistota; class Synergistia; order Synergistales; family Aminobacteriaceae; genus JAFUXM01. Next base: position 4,102 of record JAFSQO010000404.1, read on the forward strand.
GATTCTTTCTGCAACGTCAAGAGCTTCTTCCATAGAGTTTACCCTGTAAAAATTCGTATAACCTGATAACTCTAAAGCGTCTTGAATCTTTGCCGCCTCTTCGCCCATTAATATCGCCGACTCACACTCTGACTTCACTGCTTCTGCTAGGGGGGCATAATCTTCGCCTTTGCCCTGACCTCCGAGAATAATGACCTTGCTGCCTTTAATGCTCTTCATTGCTGTAATCGTGGCTGCTACGTTCGTGCCTTTTGAGTCATCGATGTAGTGAACGCCCTTGAAAGTCCCGGCATCCTCGCATCTGTGCGGCAGTGGCTTGAAGCCGTCGAGCAGGAATTTCACGTTACTGACTTCATGAATCAACTTCACAGCGCAAAGACTCATAGCAACGTTTTCGAGATTATGAGAGCCGATTAAAGTTGTGTCATCATAATTAAATAGTACCTGAGTTTCCCCGTTAAGAGTCAGCAACGCCTTTGACTCGTCCATGAAAATATGTCCTGTAAATTCGTGTTCCGGTTTTGCATTCCAGCTCAGAGTAATTATTTTGCCTGAAGGGTTCAGCATGTCAACGTCCCTGTCCTGAATAATTCCCCAGCCTTCGGGGTCTCGAAGGGACAACACCCGCGATTTTGCCTCGATGTAATTCTCGTAACTCCCATGCCAGTCAATATGGTCCGGTGCTAAATTCGTGATTATTGAGACGATTGAGTGCATGTTGTTATTCGCCCTTGCAAGTTGAAAGCTGCTTAACTCAAGAACTACTGCGTCGAAATCTTCACGGGTAAAGACTGCCGAAGCTGTGCCCAGATTCCCGCCTGCTCCTGCCTTGAGTCCTGCTTTATTCAGGATATGCCCAATCAGTGAAGTAACCGTGCTCTTTCCGTTGCTGCCAGTTACACAGATTAACTTCTGAGTCCTTATGTGAGGCAGGACGTAATCGAGTTCTCCAATCATTTTTATGCTGCGTTTTGCTGCCTCGTGTAATATCTCAGACTGAGGAGGAATTCCAGAGCTGATTAATATCCCGTCAGTGCCTTCAAAGACTTTTCCGGTATGTCCATTTTCTTCGTAAGTTATATTATTTTGTGAGAACAACGTTTTTGCTTCATCGTTTATGTTTTTCTGTTCCGAGACAAGAACCTCTGCCCCTAGTGAACGTGCAAGAAGTGCCAGACCTTGACCGCTGACACCTGCACCGATTATTACGAGTTTCTGTGATTTTCCTTCGGGCATAAAAAATTGCCTCCTGTTTTAATTAATTAATTCTACGTATTATATTATACCTAATTTAGCTGAAACATGAGGCATTAATTCACGCATTAATATAAAAAGCTCCTCGCAGTCACGGGGAGCAAACTTCTTTCACACTACAGCTTAATCTCTATTTTGTTGCGACCTTCTGAGTCATCAAACGAGTAATTAATCTTTCCGCCTGAGACTTTCTTCAAGATCATGATACCCATATGAGAGTCATCTAGTAACTCATCGTCAGGCAAATCAAACGGGTTAAATTTTTTCCCGGAACTCGTTAAATCTATCAGGGTCGAACCGTCCGCTTCAGAGTACGAGATTTCTATATTCACGTTCACAGGGTCATTCTCACTGTAACAGCCTGCAAGTATCTCATAAATAAGTTCCTCACAGCAAAGTTCAAGCCTGTATACAAGACTTGAGCTTAAGCCGTATTTCTCGCCGAAGTTGTGAATTCCTCCGTGCATGGCAAGCAAGTCAAAGTCCCTGCTCGTAATCTCATAACTGAAATATTTCAGTTTCCTGATAAACGCTATAGTCCTTTCACGTTCAGGCGCGTCAAAAATCTTATTGGGAGTCCCTTCCTCATAAATTCCGCCGTCAGCAAAGAATAATACGCGATTAGCAACTTCGCGGGCAAAATTCATCTCGTGGGTTACTATCAGCATCGTCAAATTATTCTTCGCAAGCATTCTTATCATCGCAAGGACTTCGCCGACCATCGTAGGGTCAAGGGCACTCGTAGGTTCATCAAACAGCATGACTTTCGGGTTCATCATGAGCGAACGGCAAATTGCAAGCCTCTGCTGCTGTCCTCCTGATAACTGGTTAGGCATTGAACGGGCTTTTGACGTTAGACCGACTTTAGCAAGCCATTCATGAGCCTTTGACTCTGCCTCTTTTCTGGGCATTCCGAGCAGCTTCACAGGGGCAAGGCACAAATTATCGAGGACGTTCATGTGCGAGAACAAATAGAATTTCTGGTAGACCATTCCCATTTTGCGCCGTATTTGATTAATGTCTGCTCCACTTGCTGTAATCTCTTGGCCGTCAATAAAAATCTGTCCTGAGTCTGGAATTTCAAGAAGCTCAAGGGACCTCAAGAAAACGCTCTTGCCGCAGCCGGAACCTCCGATTATGGCAACGCGCTCGCCTTCTGAGACATCGAGACTCAAATCCTTCAAGACCCGTAACGAGCCAAATGATTTGCGCAAATTCTTAACTTGAATCAAACTCATGACAGGGCCTGCTCCTTTCTGTGCTGTAAGAAATCAGTGAGGGCGAATATTCCGTGAACTATGTAAGCCAAACCGAGATAAATTAACATGCCGATTATTATCGTGATCATTGGCTGCATTGTCCGTGAAGCAATATTATTTATAACTCTGGTCAAGTCCGTTATAGATACGTAACCCACTACGCTGGTCCATTGAATTAAATTCACTATAGTAGACTGGTAGACGGGTTTAGCGATCCTTATAACCTGGGGCAATGTAACAAGCCGGAAAGCCTGCCACGCCGAGAAGCCCAGAGTCCTCGCTGCCTCGACTTGTCCGTGATCCGTAGCACTGATTGACGCTCGCAATAACTCTGCAACATGAGCTGCAACATTCATCGAAAACGTTATTATAGCTATGGTGTTTGCTTCAAGGCTGCTCCGTGCAAAAATGCCGTAATACATGAGCATTAACAGCATTAAGACGGGCGAACCCCTAAGAATCAAAATGTAAATCTTTGCCGGTATATTGAGAATCTTCAAGCGCGACATTCTCAGGGCACAGACTAACGCACCAAGAAGAGTCCCCCAGAGTAACGAGAACACAGAAATATCGACTGTTGCAAGA
>JAFSQO010000405.1 GCA_017446645.1 Synergistaceae bacterium
ACATAAAGACTGACACGTGCGTTAATGCTGCGATAATGATGAGGGTGATAAATCTCCCTACTGAGTTCTTCAAGGATTTCTCTTCAGGTGAACTTGCCCAGCGTGCCGAATCTGCGAGTATTCTCTGTGATACATGCGCAACCGTAATTTTTTCCGTAATACTGACTGCTTTGACCAGCCTGATTTATTTGCGTCAAATCTTTGTCTTTACCCCTGTTTTAGTGCTGCCTGCTTTGTTAATAGTTACTGCATTATTTATCGCTTCAGTTTTGCTGACATGGGGGAACTCTAAAATTATGAAGCGTTCGACTCAGTTAAATGCTAAAGAGTACGGGTTAATCTACTCTTTCGTAACGGGAATTCAGAAGATAAAGCTATCAGGTTCAGAGATGAGGGCCTTTGCTAAATGGGCAGAACTTTACAAGGACATTGCTAAATTGAATTACGACCCGCCTGTTTTGATAAAGCTTACCCAGGTATTTCAGCCTGCTATAACTTTGCTGGGGACGTTCCTGCTGTATTATCGTGCATTGAATGCCGGTGTCTCTCCAGAGGATTACATGGCTTTCTCAGCATCATACGGATTACTTTCCGGAGCCTTTGCTGCCCTGAGCGGTGCTGCTTTGTCAATGGCTGCTATTGACCCGTTAGTTGACTTAATCAAGCCCATATTGAACGCAGTCCCCGAAAGTTCTCACGGGAAGAGTTTAACGCGTTTTCAAGGCACCATAGAGTTAAATAACGTCAGCTTCAGGTACAATGCCAGCTCCCCGTTAGTTCTTGATAAATTCTCCCTGAAAATTCACAAAGGCGAGTACGTTGCAATAGTCGGCAGAAGCGGTGAGGGAAAATCTACGCTGCTTAGATTATTACTGGGATTTGAGCGTCCTGATAAAGGCGTAATTTATTATGACAATCATGACTTAAGGACACTTGATATAAAATCCCTGAGAAGCAAGATAGGCTGTGTCATGCAAAACAGTAAATTATTCCCCGGCAGCATTTACTCGAACATCGTAATTTCTGCTCCGTCCTTGACAGAAGAAGACGCATGGGAAGCCGCAAAAATGGCCGGTATCGATAAGGACATAGAGAAGATGCCGATGAAGATGCACACAATGATAAGCGAAGGAGCAGGCACTATATCAGGAGGTCAGAGGCAGAGGATCATAATAGCCCGTGCAATTGCGCCGAAACCTAAAATCTTATTGTTTGATGAAGCAACAAGTGCGCTCGATAATATCACCCAGAAAATAGTGTATAACTCTCTTGCAAGTCTTAAGTGTACGAGACTGGTAATTGCTCATAGGCTTTCGACTGTGAGAAACTGCGACAGGATTTTAGTGCTTGATTCAGGAAGAATTGCAGAGTCAGGGACTTATGACGAATTAATGAATCGAAACGGCTTATTTACTGAACTGGTCAGGCATCAGATATGAAATCTATAACATGTATAATTTATCTGTTAATATTAACGCAAAATTTTTCGAGGTAGATAGGTAGATAATACATGAACGAAGCATTAACTCTAAGAGAGCTTAGAATCAATCACAGCGCAGAAATTCTCAAAGTTGGAGGCAGCGGAAGACTCCGCCAGCATTTATTGGATATGGGAATAATACCCGGTGCCAAAGTGAAGATGATGAGGCTTGCACCTATGGGCGACCCGTTAGAGATTCGCATTCACGACTACGAATTAACTATCAGGGAGGCAGACGCTCAGAGGATAAAGATTAAACTGCTTGACGAAGCAAAACCGGACGATGAAACACAACGCGAAAAAACTAGCAGCGCAGAAATAGAACACCCAGGACTCGGTGAAGAAGGCAAGTATCACGTCAAGGGCGAAAGTGAGCCGTTACCGGACGGGACAACACTGACATTTGCTCTTGCAGGGAATCAGAACTCAGGCAAGACTACTTTATTTAATCAATTAACGGGAGCAAATCGTAGAGTCGGGAATTTTCCGGGAGTTACAGTTGACCGCAAGGACGGCGTAATCAAAGGCCACAATGATACGCTCATTACTGATTTACCGGGCATTTACTCAATGTCCCCTTACAGCGGCGAGGAGATTGTCTCACGAAACTTTATTCTCAACGAGAAACCCAAGGCCATAATCAATATCGTTGACGCTACGAACATTGAGCGAAATTTGTATCTCACCGTTCAGTTAATGGAAATGCAAATCCCTATGGTTGTCGCGTTGAACATGATGGACGAACTCAGCGGCAACGGCGGAACTATCGACATCAACATGATGGAGTCTCTTCTGGGGGTTCCCGTAATCCCAATCTCTGCACTCAAGAACGAAGGCATTCAGGAACTCGTTGACCATGCCGTTCACATAGCACGCTATCAGGAGAAGCCAGCACGTTACGACTTTTGCGACGAGAATGATCATGACGGGGCAGTTCACAGAGCCATTCACGCAATATCGCACTTAATCAAGGACCATGCAGAACGTGCCGGCCTGCCGTTAAGATTTGCAGCAAGTAAAGTAATAGAGAATGACAATCTTGTGATTCATAAGCTAAATCTTGAGCAGAATGAACTTGAGATGCTAGAGCACATAATCCTTCAAATGGAAAAAGAACGGGGACTTGACCGAAATGCAGCAATGGCCGACATGAGATTTGATTTCATTCACAAAGTCTGCGAACGTTCAGTAGTTAAGCCCAAACAGAGCCGAGAGTATATCAGAAGCCAAATGATAGATAATATATTGACGGGCAAATATACGGCTATCCCTGTGTTTATTGCTACGATGGTTGCGATCTTCTATCTGACGTTTGAGGTCATAGGCGCGTACTTTCAGGATTTGCTTGAGGAGGGCATTGACTCATTAACCCAAATTGTTGACGCATTCATGGCATCAGCGGGCGTTAATGAGGTCATTCACGGCTTCATAATTGACGGACTTTTTGCAGGAGTAGGGAGCGTACTGTCCTTCCTGCCGATAATAATTACCCTGTTTTTCTTTCTATCACTTCTTGAGGACAGCGGTTACACTGCACGAGTTGCGTTCTTTATGGACAAGATTTTGCGCAGATTTGGCCTCTCTGGACGCAGTATAGTCCCCATGTTGATAGGCTTTGGCTGCACTGTTCCTGCCGTAATGTCGACCAGAACCCTTCCCAGTGAACGAGACAGACGTATGACTATATTGCTTACTCCCTTTATGAGCTGTACTGCGAAGCTGCCGATTTATGCGTTTTTCGTCAATGCCTTTTTCCCAGAGAATGCAGGCTTCATAATGTCAGGTTTATACTTGCTGGGAATTATCGTAGCGATTATCATTGCCATTCTCTATAAAGAAACTTTATTCAGGGGCGAAGCTGTGCCGTTCGTTATGGAGCTGCCTAATTACCGAATGCCCGCGCCCCGTAATGTCATGATGCTTATGTGGGAGAAGGCTAAGGATTTCATTTACAGGGCGTTTTCTGTAATTCTTATTGCTACGATAGTTGTCTGGTTCCTTCAGAGCTTTGATTTACACTTTAAACTCGTCTCAAGTCCCGATGAGAGTATGCTTGCTGACATAGCAGGTCTCTTAGTTCCATTAATGCGGCCTATTTACTTGGGCGACTGGAAAATCTGCACGGCCCTGATAAGCGGCTTCATGGCAAAAGAAAGCGTTGTATCGACCCTTAATGTACTTTTCGGTGACAGTGTAAGCTCTGCAATATCCTCGATTTCTGCGGCCTCACTCTTGGTCTTTAGCTTGCTTTATACTCCGTGTGTTGCTGCAGTTGCTTCGATAAAGCGCGAATTAGGAAACTTGTGGGCATTTGGTGTAGTCGTCTGGCAGTGCGTTATAGCTTGGCTTGCAGCGTTAATTACAGTGTTAATTTTGACGCTATAATATATGCTAAAATCTTTTGAAGGAGAGTAAAGCTAATCACAATGTCAGAATGCA
>JAFSQO010000406.1 GCA_017446645.1 Synergistaceae bacterium
ATGAAAACAGTAATTATGGCCGGTGGAAGGGGAACTCGAATCTCTGAATTATTCCCGGACATTCCGAAGCCTTTAATTCCTATAAAGAACGCAGAGGGTATAAGCAGGCCTGTTTTACAGTGGGAAATTGAGAGCCTAGTATCTCAGGGCTTTTCTGATATAGTGCTTACTGTATCTTATATGCATAAGAAGATTGAATCTTACTTTGGTGACGGCTCTAACTACGGCTGCACCATTTCATACTATATAGAAGAAACACCGTTAGGAAATGCCGGTGCGCTGTTCAAACTTCGGGAATCTCTGGGGGAGGCTCCGTTCCTACTTCTCAACGCTGATTCTGTGTTTGAAATCGATTTTAATCGAATGGTTAAGTTTCACCAGGAGCATGACGCTTTAGTTACCCTTTTCACGCACCCAAATTCTCATCCGTATGATTCAGGTCTTATCATCACATCTGAAGGCGGAGCGGTGGAAGATTGGCTGACCAAAGAAGAAAAACGCCCTGAATTCTACAAAAATAGAGTTAATGCGGGTCTCCATATTATCGATCCTGCAATTCTCGACATGTCTGGCATTGATGCGAACCTTGTAGGTAAGGTAGATGAAGAAACGGGTAAGGTTTATAAGGTTGATTTAGACAGACAGCTGCTTAAGCCTCTATGTAACACAGGCCGAATGTATTGTTATGACAGTCCGGAGTACGTTAAAGACATGGGAACGCCAGAAAGATACGAGGCTGTGTGTCGTGATTTCGAGTCTGGCACTGTGGCTGCTAAGAATCTGAGTCATAAGCAGCGAGCCATTTTCTTAGATCGAGATGGAACCATAAATAAATATGTAGGATTTCTGCGCAATATTAACGACTTTGAGCTGATAGACGGTGTATCTGAAGCAATCCGTTTAATCAATGAATCAGGTTTTCTTGCAATCGTTGCTACCAATCAGCCTGTAATTGCAAGAGGCGAAGTGAGCACATCACAGCTTAACGAGATCCACAATAAGATGGAGACGCTGTTGGGACAAGCTGGTGCATATATCGACGGACTTTACTATTGTCCTCATCACCCCCATAAAGGGTATGAGGGTGAGATTGCGGAACTTAAGATTGACTGTGATTGCAGGAAGCCGAAACCGGGTATGCTAATCCAGGCCTCTCACGATTTCAACATCGACCTCAGCAATTCCTGGATTATTGGTGACGGTGAGAATGATGTACGCTGTGGTAAGAATGCGAGATGTAAAACTGCTCTGATTAAAGCGAATGATTCTGATGATTTCGGTGCAGATATCACAGGTTCCAGTCTTCTTGAAATTGTGAAGAAGATTTTATGATACCCCACGTTTGTGCCAGTCGGCGGAGCCGTACAACAGTGGGGGGGGTCAAACAACAACAAAAAATCCGCCTTTTGAGCGGATTCCTATTTTCTATGACCCAGTTTTTACGCCTTTATCGCTTCAGCGCGTCCGGGGTAAACGGCCAGAGCGTTCTTGAGAATGTTCAGAGCCTTCTCAAGGTCTTCTTTCTTGAGAACGTAGGCCATTCTGACTTCATCTATTCCGAGTCCAGGCTTCGCGTAAAATCCGCTGCCCGGTGCTGCCATTGTTGTTTCGCCGTTAATGTCGAAATTCTGAAGCATCCAGATTATGAACTTCTCGGAATCGTCAACAGGAAGCTTCACCATCGTGTAGAACGCTCCTTTAGGTTCGTGGCAGACAACGCCGTCAATCTCCTTCAGTCCTCTGTACAGAACATCGCGACGGGTCTTGTACTCCTTGTTGACTTCCTGAAGGTAGCTCTTCGGTGTCTTGTAGAGTGCAGCAGCTCCGACCTGCTCGATTGCCGAGACGCTGAGACGGCCTTGGCAGAGCTTCATGACCTCAGCTAGGAACGGCTTGTTCTTTATCGCAATGCAGCCTATTCGCGCTCCGCAGGCACTGAAGCGCTTCGACACTGAGTCAACCATAATAACTCTGTCCCTTGCGTCTTCAACTTCACCGAAACTCATAAAATCTCCGGCCTCGTAAATGAACTCTCTGTAGACTTCGTCGGCAATAATGAAAATGTCGTGCTTCTTCGCAAGTCTGCAAAGCATGTGAATCTCGTCAGGAGTGTAAGAAACTCCTGTAGGGTTGCAGGGGTGGGAGATCCAGAACGCTCTGGTCTTCGAGTTTATGAGGCTCTCGATCACGTTCTCAGGCGGAAGGTGAAAACCTGTCTCAGCTGTCGTCGGAATCGGCGTAAGTTTGGCGAGAGCGAGTTTAGCGAATGTATTGTAGTTCGCGTAGAAAGGTTCGGGAACTAAAATCTCATCGCCTGGATCGCAAAGTATCATTACGACAAACTGAAGAGCCTCGCTTCCTCCGCAGGTAACATAAATATCATCAGGCTCATAAGGAACTCCCATTGCCTTGTAGTAACCCGAAATCGCCTCACGAAGCTCTTTAATGCCCTGTGAAGGCTGGTAAGCGACTGTGTAAGGCCTGAATGACTTTACGGCCTCGAAATATTCATCAGGAGTCTTGATGTCCGGCTGACCGATGTTGAGATGATAGACTTTTTTGCCCTTAGCCTTTGCTTCGTCAGCATAAGGGATCAAGCGTCTTATTGGTGAGATTTTCAGCGCCTGTATTCTGTCCGAAAAATGCAATTTTAATGCCCCCTACCTACTTTGCTTTGCCTTGAGATGCGACTGCTGCCTGAGCCTTAGCGATTGCCTCAGCGTCGCCGAGGTATCTGTGAGAGACGGGCTTCAAGTTCTCGTCGAGTTCGTACACCAGTGGCACGCCTGTCGGAATGTTGAGTTCGAGAATGTCTTTCTCTGAGATATTGTCGAGGTACTTGACCAGAGCGCGAAGTGAATTTCCGTGGGCAGCGATGATGATTTTCTTGCCCGACTTTATCGCTGGAACTATTGCGTCATTCCAGTAAGGTACGACTCTGGCTACTGTGTCAGCAAGGCACTCAGTCAGCGGCAGTTCAGCCTCAGTCAGCCCGGAGTATCTTGGGTCA
>JAFSQO010000407.1 GCA_017446645.1 Synergistaceae bacterium
AGGGGGAGTATTTAATGAATACTGTTTTAGCTGAGAATCCGCAAGTTATTGAAGAGAATACCCACATTGTCCCGCTGTCATTATTCAATCAGGGCAAAGCCGGTGAAGTGTTCGAGGAGGTCAGACGTTCAGGGACAAAACTTGTCATTGATGATAGGGATGACTCCGCAGTTTGTATCATCATGAAGCCTGAAGACTATATGAAAATGTCGGACGATTACAACGAGATAGCATTGCTTGCCGTTGCTGAAGACAGATTGAAACACTTTGACGAGTCGAAACTCATCTCTCAGGAAGAAATGGATCGCAGACTCGGAATCACACCTGAAGACCTCGAAGGCTGGGAGGACGTGGAATTAGAATAAACTGGCATATGATGATTAATTTATCGCATAACAAACTGTTATAATCTTGATTCAAAATTCATAAGCAAGTAAAAAGTAAATAGGGGGAATATTTAATGGATACTGTTTTAGCTGAGAAGCCGCAGGTTGTTGAAGAGAAGACCCACATTGTCCCGCTGTCATTATTCAGTCAGGGCAAAGCCGGTGAAGTGTTCGAGGAGGTCAGACGCTCAGGGACGAAACTTGTCGTTGATGAGAGAGATGACTCCGCAGTGTGCATCATCATGAAGCCTGAAGACTATATGAGAATGTCTGATGACTATGAGGAGATAAAGCTGCGTGCCGTTGCTGAGGACCGTTTGAATAATTTAGACAGGTCGAAATTTATTCCTGCCGAAGAAGTTTACAAGGAATTCGGAATCACTCAAGAAGATCTTGATAGCTGGGAGGACGTGGAATTAGAATGAACTGGACACTTGAATTTCTTACGGAAGCACGAGATGATTTGCATAAACTTGACGGCAGCCAGAGACAAAAGGTATTTAAGGCAATTGATAAGGCACTGAAAAATCCTTTGGCCAGAAGTCAGGGCGGTTACGGGATTGAACTCGGCAACAAGGGCGGAGTCAATCTCACCAACTGTCTGGAGATTAAGTTGCGTGGTGAGGGACTCAGGGCGATTTACAAGCTCATTCACACAAAAACAGAAATGCTGGTCATCATTGTCGGAGTGCGCGAAGATGAAAAAGTTTATAATGAAGCAGACGCTCGCATAAAACTTCACAGACTTTAATTATTCAGGAGGGAACACAATGCGTTCAAAAATTTATTTCGCAGTACTTGCACTATTGCTCTTAGTTTGTCCGGTCTTCGCAGATTCACATGAAGACAACGTAGAACTCTTCGCTCAAACCATAATCGAAGCAGCCAACCAAATCAGCTGGAGCAGTGAATATAACTTTCAAGACAGGGAATTCGTCAGGAACGAAATGGACGGCGATGAAACAGTCTATCAGAGAGCATGGTATGATGACCATTACGTTTTAATCCGCAAGTACAATGACAAGACATGGTCAAAAAGTTACGTCTCTCATTTCTGGACGGACAGCGATGCACTAACTTTCGCCCGCGGTATAAAAGTCGGCTCATCAATCGATGACGTGAAAGCGTTCTTTGGCAGAAGGCACCTCTTCCAGAAAGAAGCCTCACGAAAATATTACGTCTACCAATTTGAAGAGTCAGACGCACCGGGGGGAGTCTTGTTTTTCTCTGTACGAAACAACACAGTAACTTCAATAGGTTATTACAGCAACGGAGAGAATACGACTTCAAAAATGCATTTCCTGTTCGAGTTATATTCGTCATTATTTTTCGCAGAAGTTAAGGGCGAAAGGGTGAATGTCCGCAAAAATGAAGGCTATCTGGGTAAAGATAAAGTCCTGTTTCAGGTGAGCCAATCGAGGGGAGACTGCCTGCTTGTTGACCCTGACGGACCTTCTGACGGCGAGTGGTGCTATGTTTACGGCAGAATCGTAGATGATTCGTTGAGGACAGTCCCGTTTTGTTATGTATCAAGGCAGTTCTTAAGGCCCAGAAATTTGACTCTCTCAGAGAAAAAACGATATTTCCTGCAATACTTGAGCAAGTAAACCTCTTGAACAGTGCAATATAATTTATAATTAATACACGACAATAAAAAATAAAAAAGGAAGTGCATAAATCTTAATGACTAACAAGAAAATTCTTGACTACTTCACAATCGAAGGCACACCCGGAGGCAATCAGGACTGGCTGCCGGAATGGGACATGAACATGGGAGGCTGCGGAGCTGTTACGGCCTGCGATGTATGCATGTATCTGGCCAAGCAGGAAAAATTCAGGGCACTCTACAAGCTCTGGAGCGACAATATAACGCG
>JAFSQO010000408.1 GCA_017446645.1 Synergistaceae bacterium
TGATTTACTCAGCGAAGTTGACTCTAATCCTCCTGAAATTATATTCGTGATTGACTTCGGCCAGATGATAAAGCCCCCTGTCCTTGACTGCATGTGTCTCAACATTCACCCGTCATTATTGCCCGAATACAGGGGAGCAGCTCCGATTCAGCGCGCCTTGCTGGACGGCAAAGATAAAACCGGAGTTACAGTATTTCAGCTCGTTAAAGCAATGGACGCAGGGGATATCCTCGCACAACGTGAAATAACGGTAAAACCTGAACACAATGCTTCGGATTTGTATAATATTCTCTCGGATTTAGGCAGTGAACTTGCTGCTGAGAGCCTCAAAGCCCCGTTAATCTTCAGGCCACAGGATAACTCACTGGCTACGTTTGCTGATAAACTCATGAAAGAAGAATTTGCCCTGTCGTTCTCGATGACTGCACAGAAAATCTTTAACTCAGTCCGTGCCCTCGATATGTCCGGCGGTGCTTATGTTACCATGCATAACGGGAAGAGGCTAAAGCTATGGCGGGTGAAACTGCGAAGTGATTTGCATGATGAAGAGTCAGGAAAAATTTTAGAAATAGCGAACTGTCCTGTCATATCGTGCGGTGATTTTGCTGTAGAACTGCTCGAAGTTCAGGCAGAAGGAAAGAACAAGACATCAGGGCTTGAATGGTCGCGGGGAATGAGACTCAAAGAGGGCGAGATTTTGTGAAGTGTAAAGTTTAGAGTTATGCGCTATAATTAGGCGAATTCATTTTTATAGCTAACAGAAAAGGGCAGGTGCTTTCATGCCAATAGAAAAAAAATCAATTTCAGCAGGACAAGGTAACAATCTCTTCAATACTGAAGGGATCGAAGAAATCTGCGTCAACGAGAACAGAATCTTTGAAGGTAAAATCCTCAACGTCCGCTGTGACGAAGTCAGGACACCGTCAGGGCATATCGCAAAGCGTGAAGTAGTCGAACACAAGCCGGCCGTAGGAATGCTGGCCATAACAGACAGACAGAGCGTCTTACTTGTCCGTCAGTATCGCTATGCAGTTCACGAAGCAACCCTGGAAATTTGCGCAGGCTTAATCGAAAAAGGCGAAGACCCCTCACAATCAGCCGAGCGCGAGATGCAGGAAGAACTCAACGTAAAGGCGAAAAAACTTCACAGGATCGGCGAATTCTACGCATCACCGGGATTCTGCACGGAACTGTTCACACTCTTCGCAGCAGAAGGACTCGAACAGGCAGCACTGCCCCAGGACGAAGACGAAAATGTTTCGGTTGTCGAGATTGCTTATAAAGATATACCGGCCATGATTCGTGAAGGCAAAATAAGGGACTCGAAGACTTTTGCAGCTCTTTCGTGGCTTATGGCGAAGGAGGGGATTGCCCCTGAAGTGTAGGTATAAAGCTGTAGAAGCGTCGTTGTAGCATTTCTGGAACTCACAAAAAATTTATTAAATTAAACAGGAGAGATTTTACTAACATGTTAAACAATTTCAAGATTACGGGAAAATTAACAATCGGCTTCGGCATAGTCCTTGCACTTTTCGGGGTCGCGGTCTTCTTCTCATGGACGAGTATCTCAGCAGTCCAGAAAGATGTTCAGTATTTGCAGAAAGTTGTAGATACGACAGTTACACTTGCAGTCAAGCTCACTAACGAGATAAGCTGGATAAGGGCATGTGTCCGAGACCTGAAATTCTCAGAGAGCGATGCAGACATGGAAAGGCTTCAGGGGTACTTCACGAACCTGCGGGCTTTAGTCAGCGAAGGTAACCAAATGCTCGCCCAAAGCAGACAAGAAGGCAACACCTTAACCGCACTTGCTGACAACCTGCCTGCAATGGAGAATACTATCTCTAAGGCAACGTCCACAATGGAGAAGACTTTCACGATGATTCGCAACAAGCGCACAGTTTCTGCGACCCTCAACAAGGAAATCGACAAGATGATAGAGCTTCTTAACAACGTCATTGATAAACAGTACGAGATTACACTCGGAAATCTGAAAAAGACCCTTGAAGGCGTGGACTTCGAGACTGACATCAACAGAATCAGGCAGGCCGAGGCACTCATGACGGCATTTGCTGTTACTGCGAGAAACTATGCTGTTGCCCTTAACACTCGTGATGCAAAGATGATGAATGACATAGTCCAGCAGTTAATCAACGGCGAGAACATGTACAACAGGTATTACGAAGGCTCTCGTTTCCCTGAAGTCAGAAATATAATGTCAGCAGGCAGGGGAACATTCACGACTCTCAAGAACGGCTTCAATGACGTGTTGAACTCATTCACCCAGACTGAGCCGGCATTCGCTGAACTCCTTGCAGCAGGTCTTGAGCTTGTCCAGGCTTCCAACAAGATAACTGACGCAGGGACCCAAAGAATCGTAGATCTATCAAAGGATGTAAATGACTCGCTCGGCAGCACGATGACCCTTTTAATCGGCCTTGCAGTTGCTGCTATAGTAATCGGTATCGGAATAGCCCTTTACATTGCTAAATCCATCTCCAAACCTCTTGGACGAGTCGTTGAACTTTGCGGCAATGCCCGTGACGGCGATATGTCAATCACCCGCGGAGATTTCCATTATGAGGGCAAGGACGAACTCGGCAATCTCGGCGATGCACTTTCAGAAATGTTTAACTCACTGAGCACTGCAATATCTGATATTCGCGGTCTTGCAGTAGAGAGCCATGAAAAAGCAGGCAGCATGAAAGAGGACGCAGGCAAGAACTTAGACTATGCTAATAACGTCAGGTCAAGTGTTGCTAACGTCGTAAAATTAATGGAGAATAACTCATCGTCATTACAGGAAAGCAATGCAGGCACAGAAGAAATGTCAGCAGCTTCAATGACATCAGCCCAGGCAGCAACGGACTGCGCAGAGTTCATCTCTAACATGACGACAGTTACAGGAAATGCAGTAGACACGGTCAAAGAGGCGATCGCAAACATCGTAATCCTCCAGAAGAAGACGAAGGAGAGCGGCATTAAACTTCAGGAGCTTGTCGAGAATTCCAACAAGATTAGCGAGTTCATCGGCGAGATCACATCAATCGCAGACCAGACTAACTTACTTGCCCTCAACGCAGCAATCGAGGCCGCAAGAGCAGGAGAAGCAGGCAGAGGCTTTGCAGTCGTCGCAGAATCAGTCCGTAAACTTGCAGAAGACTCAAGCCGTGCAGCAGAGAACGTCAGGGGCTTAATCGAGTCGCTCCAGATAAGCGTCCGTGAGACAAAGACATCAAGCGATGAGACCTCGGTCTTGCTCGATGAAACAACGGAGAAGGCCAACAATGCCCAGGACTCACTCGGTGAGGCAATCGGACAGATCGACAAGGCCAACGACAGAATCCAGAACATTGCAGCAGTCGCTCAGGAGCAGGCAGCCTCAAGCCGTGAAATCGCAGCTGGTATCGACAACGTAACGAAGGCTACGACAGAGATTCTTGAACACTTAGAGAGCATCAAGAACGACATGGACGAGACCGCTTTAATCGCAGAGAGGGCAGCTCAGGGCGCAGTTGACCAGACAGGACTTGTCGAGAGCATTACAGAGTCACTCTCACAGTTCAAGATCGAGGACACCGGAGCACCGTCAAAGAAGTCTTCACCGGCAAGGAAAGCACTTCCGGCAAAGAAAAAATAGCGCATATTACATAGCTGGTAATAATTAGAGAATTATACGGGGGAGATTTAAGTTTTAAGTCCCTCCCGTTTTTCATAACTGAAATTATCATGAACGAAGCAAATTTTAATATACATATTCTTGACTTATTGAGAGAAGCAGGTATTGAACCTGAAGCTGAGGCTGCATTGCCTGGAGCCTCAAAGAAGCATACCGGAGAATCAGGGCGTGTTGACTTCATTGCTAACGTTGAAGGTTATTTACTCGTCATTGAAAACAAGGCTGACCGAAGCAAATTAATTTTGCGTAAAGACGATAAAGGTATTTCATTAACTCAGAAAGCAACTAGAGATTATGCACTCAACGGAGCTTTATTCTATGCACGTAAGATTTTAGAGCAGAGTCCTGAGTTAAAAATTTTTGCGTTCGGCTGTGCTGGTGACTCAAAACATCATGTCATAATGCCGTTATTTGTGAGTCAAAATCTTGTTAAGGAATTACCAGAGATTGATACGTTTAAAAATTTTTCACCGGGTAATATTGAGTTTTACTATAAACAAGCGATATTAGGTGAAAAATCTCCAGAAGAGCTTGAACTCTCAGATATATTGAAAAAAGCTAGGGAACTTCACAATCATTTGCGCAGTTACGGTGCTCTAAGCAATAACGAAAAGCCCCTCGTAGTGTCTGCGATATTATTAGCTCTCAGAGAACAGGCTCAAGGCTTCAAACTCGAGCAATTAACAGGTGATGACGTTCAGACAGACGGAGAAAAATTATATGCTCAGTTAGTCAACAGTTTAACACGTGCAAGAGTTAGTCCGGAAGTCAAACTCAACCGAGTACTAAACCAGTTTACTTTCATTCGAGACCATCTTACACTTAACACTAAGTACAAGTTCTCTGCAACCGAGATTATGACTCCGTTGAAATTTTTTGCAGAATACATCAACCGCGAAATTTACTCAGCAATCAAGCTCGGTAAATCACCGGAAGATTATCTTGGCAGATTTTACGGCGAATTCGTGCGCTATTCAGGAGGCGACGGCCAAACTTTGGGAGTTGTCCTGACTCCGAGCCATATTACAGAGTTATTTTGCGATCTCGTTAATCTCAAACCAGACGACGTTATATTTGACCCTTGCTGCGGGACTGGAGGCTTTCTCATTGCAGGAATGCACCGAATGCTACAGAATGCAAAGAGTGAAGCACAGCGCAAACTCATCAAGCAGTCTCAAATTTACGGAATAGAAATCCGCGATGACATGTTCTCAATCGCTACTACCAACATGATTTTACGCGGAGACGGCCAGAGCAACCTTACATGTGAAGACTTTCTGAAGGCTGACTCATCAAATTTACAGCTTAAAGGTATTACTGTAGGTTTTATGAATCCTCCATATTCTATGGCCCAGAAGAGGCAGGACACCGGTTTGTCCGAGCTTGCATTTACAGAACATCTATTAGACAGCGTACTCAAAGGAGGGCGGGTCGCCGTAATAGTTCCTGTCTCTACGATGATTGGCAAGACAAAAGAGGATAAACTGCTCAAGGCCGACATTCTCAAACATCACACACTCGAAGGGGTAATAAACCTCAATAAAGATACTTTTTACGGAGTCGGGACTGTTCCATGTATTGCAATATTTACAACCGGCGAGCCTCACCAGCCTGATAAAATTGTGAAATTCATTAATTTTCAAGACGACGGCTGGGAAGTCAAGAAACATCGCGGACTAGTTGAGACAGAGCGCGCAAAAGACAGAAAGCAATATATGCTGGACTGCTGGAACGGAAAAATTAAAGATTATCCGTCAAGTTTCATGATTGAGACTACTATAGAAGCGAGCGATGAATGGCTGCACGCGTTTTATTATTACAATGACGAGCTTCCTTTGGAGCAGGATTTTATCACGAGCATTGCGGATTATCTGACTTTCGAGGCTAACATGATCTTTCACGGCAGGGGCTATTTGTTTGAGTCAGGGTGCGGGAGAGTCACTAGGAGTGAAGCAAAGAGAGTCTCTCTTGACGGGAAGAGCTGGGGAGAGTTTTTTATTTCGGACGTTGCAGAAATTATTTCGGGGCGAGGCATATTCGATGATGAAAGACTACCAGGCTTAACACCATATATAACGGCCTCAGCTGTAAATAACGGTGTGTCGTATTTTCTTAGCAACACAAATGAAACTTTAGAGGCAAATTGCATCTCTGTTAATAGCAATGGTTCTATCGGGTTTGCGTTTTATCACCCTTACGAGGCTTTATACTCCGGCGATTGCAAAAAGCTCCGGCTAAATGTCAGAAGCAGAAATGTATCAATCTTCATTGCAAGACAAATAACAGCACAGAAAGATAAATACGGCTACAGTTACAAAATGGGAACAGACCGACTCAAGCGTCAAAAAATTTTGCTCCCGACAGACTCACACGGCCAGCCCGATTATTCTTTTATGGAAGACTTTGTGCGTTATCATGAGCAAGAACTCATAAGGACTTATAGGGAGAAAATACAATCACGCTTACAGAGCATAAGTCACGAAGTTCTGAGTCTTGACAGCAGGCGGTGGGCAGGGTTCAGGATTGGTGATTTGTTTACGTTGATTCCTGGCAAAGGCAAAGGAGCAAATTACCTAGTTAAAGATTCACAGGGCATATCATATCTCGGAGCTACAAACAGAAATAACGCAGTTCTCGATTTTGTGAAGCCTGAATCAAAACTTATGCAGCAAGGAAATTGTATAGCATTCATTAGAAACGGTGAGGGGTCTATGGGTTATTCCGTCTACAAACATGAAGACTTCATTGCGACTTCAGATATTACGGCAGGTTATGCGCCATTTCTCAATATGTACACTGGAGTATTTATCACAACGGTAGCGGATAAAGTCAGGGGTAAATATAATTTCAACTACAAGCGAAGTGATGCACGACTCAAAAATGAAATAATACAGCTTCCTGTGGACGACTCCGGCCAACCTGACTGGCACTTCATGGAGGAGTTCATGAGAGCAAAATTTGACTCGTTATATCTCGAGTATTTAACACATTATAATAATGGCAACTAAATTTCTTAGTTAGGAGTGTTTTTTCTACAATATGAATTACCGCGAATTAGGTTCAACAGGTCTCAA
>JAFSQO010000409.1 GCA_017446645.1 Synergistaceae bacterium
ATGAACTGGAAGTGGCCCGTTACTGATGATGAGTATTTAATAAAAACTTTCAGGATGCTTGATACCCTGAATTTTTTCAGTGATGAGCGGGATAAATAATGATTGCCAGATTTTCATTGCAGATATTCAGGCTCTGAAAATTTCTGATAATCTGGAGCATTATATAAATCTTCTGCCTTGTGAAGAACGTGAGAAGGCTTTACGTTTCCGTAGGACAGAAGACAAGCTCCGTTCAGCAACAGGGTCATTGCTCATCAGGGCATGTGCGGGCAGATTTCTGGGAAGCAGTGAAATTCAAATAGTCCGCAATGAATTCGGGAAACCGTTTATTAAGGACTCACCGGAATTTAATTTCTCGCTGTCTCATTCCGGAAATCTCGTAGTCCTGGCCGTTGCAAAAAATTCTGTAGGTGTGGACGTTGAGGAAATACGCCCCATTCAATGGCAGGATATTGCATGTAAATTTTGTGAACACGAGCGGCAGTTAATTTTTGAAGCCGGAAATCCCTTAGACTGCTTTTATAAAATCTGGACGATCCGCGAAGCCTTTGCCAAAGAAGAAGGAATCGGACTGTCAATTTTTGATTTTGATAATGACGGCAGCAGCATAAAAATTTGTTACGGTGATAACTATATAAAGTATCACGGCAGGACGCTTTATATACATACTTTGAGGCTTGGCAGTTACAGAATAAGCGTGTGCAGCAATACTCCTGAATTTCCAGAATTAAATGCGGTTGTGTCCACTTCGCCCCTATATTAGATTAGAAACAGACACAACCATATTTTACTATAGCTTTGATTTCACCGTTAGAACAGTAGTATTGAAACCAAGAATAACGCTGTATTCTATTTTTGTAGCAATTGCACGAATTAACTTCAGACCAGTGATTAACTTTCCGTCATCCATGTATTCAGTAGGATTGAAAAGTTTTCCTGAATCCCGTACTTTCAAGACCACGCTGTCATCAAAGACTTTGAAAAGCAAATCAATTTGCTCATCTGGTCTCAAGCCTGAAAATCTTGTGATGTTGACGCATAGCTCTTCAGCTGAGATAGACACTGCATTAGCGACTCTGGAAGAAATGCTGTTTTGTTGGCAATATTCCAGCAGAGCTTGTGAAGCCTTAACTGCTTCTTGTTCAGTGCAGGCGATACTGGCCTCCCAGCTTTTATGTATCATTGAAGAACGAAGCATAAGAAAATTATCTAAACCCTGTTTCTTTGCTTTGAGGTGCATCCAAAAAGATACTGCAATAATAGCAAGTGCTGCCGAAAAAAGATTTGCATAGGCCATAGCATTTACACTTATTTTTGATAACAGATAAAAGATCGGGATCATGAAGCCCGCTCCCTCCAAAACAGAGAGAGCTGTAGCTGCGTTTACTTGTCCTGTAGATTGATAAAACGCCCGAAGGATATACAACGGCCCTATTACTAAGATTACAAGAGAGTAAATTCTTAACCATGGCACTAAAACTTCAAGTAACTCCGGATTAGTAGCGCGATAGAATCCAGCAAATTGAACAGGGAACAGCTCCAACAAGATAAATACAGCAATACACGTTGCAGAAGCTATGCATAAAGAAATTTTCAGGACATGTAATACTCCGTTTCTATCCTGTTCGCCGTAAAGTGCTCCGACTACGTTGGTCATGGCTGTTGCTGCACCGTTAGCCAACATGATAGCGTAGAGTTTTGCAGCAGTACATACGGCTATGACCTGACCTCCTATATTACCCAGTAAGGCAATCATAGTACTGTTGATAGTGTAGATTCGCAGCATGTCGCAGGCATCTATTAATGATATAGGCAGACCTACCCTTAAGATATTCACCAGGCGTTTAAGTATATCCTGAGAGGGTCTCACAAAATGCAATCTTCTGGTCTTACTTCTCAGATACGGCAGCAATAAAACAACCGCAGCTCCATAACCCGTTACAGTTGCCCAACCTGCTCCGTTAATGCCCCAGCCAAAGAAACGAATGAAGACTATATCGCATAACAAATTAATCACGTTCGCGAATATCGGGATTGCAGCTGCCAGACCGTGCCACCCCTCCAAACGCATAAAGCTGGCTGTACCGCTGGTCAACATGGTCAAAGGCCATAATGCCCACAACGGCACAAGATAGCTATAAACATCACCTGCAAAAGTACCGGATTTATCCAGCAAATCAGCTAGTCTTCCTGATACAGATATTCCAATTATAGCCAACACTATAGAGAATGCTACTCCGCCTGCTAATGATAATGTGAACGTCTGGTTGCAGTCATCGAAACGCCTTGCTCCCATAAATTGAGATACCAGAACGCTGCCTCCTGAGATAAACAGACAAAACAGGATATTTTTAATGCACACTACAGGCATCGTCAGATTAATCGCAGTGAAGGCTCCGGGACCTATCAGCCTGCCAACTAATAGGCCGTCTACTATAGAGGCAATGTAGATAGACAGGGTGAATGCCATCGTTGAAGATAAGTACTCCAAATATTTTTTTTGAACCAGAATACCGTTTCGCTTCATAATTTTCGCTGCTCCTTATTGTTTGAGATCGAAAAATCCAAGTCCCTTTACTGCCATGATGACCTGTTCTATATATTCAGGGGTGATAATTGGCCATGAGAAACCCAGACGATATAGTGCCTTCACTGTAAACGCATTGCTGATTGTAACTGGCCTGAAGTTATCTCCTGCATTTGTCCTGTA
>JAFSQO010000410.1 GCA_017446645.1 Synergistaceae bacterium
AGGGAAGCGAGGACTATGAAAATCATGATATATACTTTTTTGCTGTGTCTGTTCAATTTATCTTACGCACCTGCCTTTATATAATGCCCTGAATTATACAGCATTCACGAAGAAATTTTATTTTATCGCCGTAAGTAATTCATTGGGTTTTGAGCAGAGCCGTTTTTCCTGACCTCAAAATGAAGCCCGTATTGAGCGTCTGTTCCAGTATTGCCGACTTTGCCGATTACAGTGCCGGTCTTGACTGCCGCACCTTCTCTTACTGAAGTCCCGCCTAAATGAGCATAGACTGTCGAGAGGTCTCCCCCATGATCGATAATTACGACTTGGCCAAATCCACGCAGCCAGCCCTGATAAAGAACTTCGCCGGGACCTGCTGCCTTGACTGGAGTCCCTGCTGCTGCCTGAATGTCTATCCCAGAGTTAAAAATTTTCGTCTTGAATGTCGGGTGAACTCTTGAGCCGTATTGCATGGTTACCGTACCGTTTAACGGCCATGATAAAGCACCTGTATATCTTGCCGGTGAAGAAGTATTAGTTGCAGGAGCCGGTTTTGCAGGAGTCGCTGCCTTTTTGCCCGAACTCTGAGCCTTTTGCTGAGTCTGCGTCTGAGTCTTTGCTTGAGCCTGAGCTGCCTGAGTCTGGGTATTTGCCTTCTTTGCCTGGGCATTCTTCTTTTGCTTCATGAGTGAGTTAATCTTGGTGCCTACTGCCTTTTGTGCCGCTTCGAGTTCTCTTGATGCAGTCTCTGCCTTCTTTTGCTCATTCTGGACGTTCTTTAGCAGCGAGTCAGTCTTCTTAATAGAGTCATCATATTCGGCTCGTTTTTTCTTCAGTGCGTTCGCCTGGACTGCAAGCTGTGATTTACTTTCTTCGAGCTGTTTGAGTGAAGCAATTAACTCCTGCTGCTGTGAGTATAATTTCTCGATTAAATCCGTGTCCTGTCTTGCGAAGCGTCTGAGCATGTAAGCCGTGTTGACTGCCTCGTGAGGGCCTTCTGACGTTAAGAAGACGCTCAAGTTATTTTCTTCAGGTGTGAATTTGTAGATGTCCAGCAATCTTGCACGTAAAGATTTCATAACACCTGCGATAGATTTATTGAGTCCTTCGATTTTCTGATTAAGTTCGTTTACTGAATTTTGCAGCTTGTTATTTTGCTGTTCGAGGCTTTGCATTTGATTTTGAGAGTCATTAGCACTTTGCTTGAGTCTCGATAACTGGCTCAGTAAGTTCTTTGACTCCTGAGATTTTTTCTTTGCCAGGGCGTTGTATTGCTGAATCTTTTTCTTTAAGTTAGCCTCACTCTGCTGTTGAGTTTTTATCTGACTGTCTATATTTGCGCCTTCTGACTGACCACGAAACTGAGCGAGTAATACAATCACAATCAGCAGGATAAAAATTTTCTTCACAATTACATCATTTCCCTTTCACTAGTTATATAACGTGAGCAGTTTTGTCTTGTTTTCTATATCTACTCACTACCCACTATACACTTATACACTATTTCTTGAGGTAATCAAGGGGATTTTGCACGTAACTTCCTTTTCTGACCTCGAAATGCAAGTGATACCCCGTTACGTTTCCTGTTTTGCCTACGCGTCCGATAGCTGTGCCTGCCTTAATTACCTGGCCTTCTTACACGAGACTCGCTGATAAGTGGGCATACAGAGTCGAAAAGTCCCTGCCGTGGTCAAGAATAACGACTCGTCCGTAGCCCCTGAGCCAGCCGTCGAATAAGACCTCACCAGCTGCAGCAGCTTTGACAGGAGTCCCGTTTGAAGCCGCTATGTCAATTCCAGTATGCAGAATTTTGCGCTTTAAAATCGGGTGAATTCTGTAACCGTAATTGCTTGCTATTTTGCCCCGCACAGGCCAGTCGAACATTGAGCCTCTGCCTCTTCCTGCAAGATAGTCGTTCTTTTTCAGAGCGTCTTTCTTCTTTCTAAGTGCAACTATCATGTTTCCTGCTGCCTTTTGAGCCTGTTCTGCCTCAAGTGCTGCCTTTTCTGCAAGGGCCTTCTGCTTCTGGATTGAGCTTATAAAGTTATTTGTCTCGCGAATGCTCTTCTTGTATTTATCGCGCTGGCTCTGAACTGCCTGGCTTTTCTCTTTGAGCCTGCTCTGCTGGTCGTCCATAGTAGCCCGTGAGAGTTCCATGTTACGGACTCGTTCTTGAAGCTGGCTGAGTATTGCCTCATCGCGTTCATTTACAAGGCTTAAGAGGTGAGCTGTCTCGACTGCCTCAAAGACGCTGCGTGAAGCAAAAAGGGTTCTCATTGCCCCTGCTCCCCTGTATTTGTACATGTCAACGAGTCTGCCTTTTATCTGCTCAGAAAGCTCGTTAATCTTTATCTGCTCTTCTTTCATGTTAGCATCAAGTATCTCTATGTTGTCCTGAATCTTATTGCTCTGAAGTTCCAAGACAGTAAGCTCCTGACGGGCAACACTTTCGTCCTGCTGAAGGGTGTTTACTTTCGTCAGTAAGCCCTCGACTTTGGCACCCATTTCGCGGATTTGCTTTTTGTAATCAGCAATCTGCTTATTCAGGTCAGAGCGTTTTTTCTCTTCGGCTGCAATCTGGGCATCAAGACTGGGCTTTCCCGCAGCACTCACAAGACCGGGAGCGAGCATCATGAGCAAGAGCAATCCTGCAATAAACCGCCTAATCATTTCACTTCTCACTACTCCGGTCTAGTAATGGCGTTGATGAAACGTGCAACTACGAGATAACTGCAAACCCAGCCTAGAGTTGCTCCGAAACCTGCAAGTAGTGCGCAGAATCTCCAGATTACGGCATTGTCGGCCAACAAGCTCGAACTCAGGAAGGGCAAGTTATCATGAATCAATCTTACCGCAGGAATGTAGACGGCTATGATCCCTCCGCCTGCTGCCAACGCTCCGAGTAAAGCGAGCAAAGTACCTTCAAGCACGAACGGTGTAGCAATATATGAACGTGTAGCCCCGACAAGATACATTATGCCGATTTCCTCACGCCTTGAGTACAGCGAAATGTGAATCGTGTTATAGACGACCAGTGCCGTAATTATAACTGACAGGATAAACATCGCGAGGGCCGCTCTTGATGAGATATGAGACAATGCAGTTAATCTTTTCACGACAAGCCCTGCGTATACTATATCTTCGACTTCCGGCATTGCTTTCAGGACGCTGACTAAAGGCTCAACATCGCTTGCCGAGTTCACGTGAATCTCGAAATTATAGGGGATTGGGTTATCTCCTAACATATCAAGGGCCTTTGACTGAGACCCCATTTTCTCTTGTAACTTTGCAAGGGAGTCAGACGGCGAATATATTTTCATTGCGTGGACGTAATCGAGTGCCTGAATGTTATTAGCAATCTCTTCGACATTTAGTGTGTTGTCTTTGACCAAGTAAGCCTGGACGACTAACTCACTCTCAAGACGCGACAGTAAATTTTCCATGTTGAGAGAGAACAGGGTAGTTATTCCCAGAATCCAGAACATTACGCCGGCAGTTATGAGTGTCAGGAAACCCAGAACCCAGTGATTTATAGTCAAAC
>JAFSQO010000411.1 GCA_017446645.1 Synergistaceae bacterium
CTCAATAGGAATGAAAAAATAAAAAAACTCGGAGCGTAGAAACTCCGGGTCTTTACTTTTAGTCTTTAATCGGTGCCGGCCTTCCGAACAAATAGCCCTGCGCCAAATCACAGCCCACCGATTTAAGGAACTCGAATTGCTTGTAGGTCTCGACTCCTTTTGAGAGAGCAGGAATTCCCAACTTTCGTGCCATGTCAATAACTGCGGAGATTATTATGTTAGCGCGTTCGTCATTCAGGGACTTTATCATATCCATGTCAATCTTGAGGCCGTCCAGAGTGAAGTCCTTTAGAACTTTAAGCGATGAGTAACCAGAACCAAATGCGTCCATCCAGACTTTGAAGCCGTGTTGTCTCAATCTCTCTGACTCATGCTTCATTGCGTCCATGTCAACGGCAATTAAACTCTCTGTCAGCTCGAATCTCAGCATCTCATGGGGGATTTCATTCTTCTCTACAGCGTCTTCTATGACCTGCACTATATCCGTAAGCTCGAAGTCAAGGCGCGACAAATTCAGCGATACAGGCACGAGTTCATGACCTGATTCTTTCTGGGAGTGCAGATACTCGCAGACTTTGTTAATCACGAAGGAGTCAAGTTTGTGAATCTTGTGTTCTTCCTCAAGGACATAAAGGAAATTCGCAGGTGCAAGCCTTCCGTAAACAGGATCCTCCCAGCGTGTCAAAGCCTCGACTGAAGCGATTTTTCCGGTCTTAACGTCAACAACAGGCTGAAAGAAGACTTTTATCTTTCCCGTCTCTAAGGCATCTTTGAAGGAGTTGATTATATGCTTCTGAAGGTGAACTTTCTCGTCCATTTTGCCGTCATAGAATTGAACGTGAGTCCCGTATTCACGCTTTATGCTCTCACATGCAAGTTTTGCACAGTCACAGATCACACTGACATCAAGTTCGGGATTCTTTATCGTGTAAATTCCTGCTTTCATTTCGACTATGACTCCGCGCCTTATGTTGTTGATTCGCAGGCTCATTCTGTTGATTTTGTCGCGCAAATCGTCCTGAGCAGTAATCACTACAAACTGGTCATTTACGACGCGTGAGACAAGACCAGCGGGGAAGGTTTCCTGCAAGATTCTGGCTGCTGACTTTAGCATTCTGTCGCCGCCTGAGAAGCCGTATGTCTCGTTATAAGTGTGAAAGTTCCTGATATTGAAATATATACAGTGAGGCTGAAGTCCCTTCTTCATGAAATTATTAATCACAGCAGGAGCTTCATTGCGGAAGTATTTCATGTTGTAGAGTCCTGTCAGGTCATCAATGACTGCTGCCTTGGGTTCGGGCATTGCCGCCTGCCACGATAGAGAGAGCAATTTGTCCCGTGTATTTGTGTCGTGAAGATAGACGTAATACAGGCCGCCTAACTCGGAGTCATGCACAAAGCGTCCCCAGTCCTCGATTTTCTTGATGTTGCCGTTCTTTGTGATGATCCTGTATGTTACGTAGTCAAGTCCTCCGCTGGATTGGATTTGAGATTTAATTATCTGGTTGACTTCTTCGATGTCTTCAGGATATACGACAGTGGCAAAGCTGCCCCCTGTGAATCTTATGAAGTCCTGAACCGAGTCGCACTCGAAGATTCTTGCAAGTTCATCACTGGCAAAGATTATATCTTCAGTTTCGTTTGCCTTGTAGACGAGTATGGCTCCGGGCATGTTGGCAGAAAGTTTATTAATCGTTATGCTGTCGTCTTGATTGAACATGTAAACATTTTTCCCCCATATCATATGCAATATGCAAAGACTAAATAATATAATGATCGGCCATATCCCTTAAATTCTTACCTTAAGGTTTTCGGGAATGTACTTGGCCAGCAGTTTTTTTATAGCGTCAGACTTTATAGGTTTTGGCAGATAGTCATTGAATCCGTAGCTCATGTACTCTTCTCTGAGTCCTGTTCCGGAGTTAGCAGTTAAAGCGATATACACAGAGAGTCTTGAAGGTCCGTCGAGATTCTTAGCCCTGTTTAGAGTCTCTACACCGTCAAGACCCGGCATCTTGTGGTCAAGAAAGATAATATCATAGTGAATATTTTTCAGCAGATTCAGGCAGTCTTCACCGCTCTCCGCAGTATCAATCTGGGCAAGCGAGTCCTTAAGCATTCCCTTTGCTACGACAAGATTTACAGGGGTGTCATCGACTATGAGAATTCTTGCTTCGGGACAGGTAAACGGTCCGTCGTCTTCCTGAGAGGGCATGACATCGAGGGCGTTCTCAAGCATCTTCTCGTACTCTGCTATAGTTCCCTGAAAACCTTCCTGAGCAAGCTGCTGTGTCAATTCCACGATGAAAGTCGAACCTTTCCCGTAAACGCTTTCGACTCTTATGCTGCCCCTCATGAGTTCGAGCAGGTATCTCACGAGTGTAAGGCCAAGTCCTGCTCCCTGAATGCTTTGAGTCTCGTTTAGATTCACTCTTGAAAACGAGTTGAATAATTTACCTAAATCTTCATGACGAATCCCGATACCTGAATCAGTTACTGAAATTGTGAGCTTGACACTTGAGCCTGAGACTTTTTCGCCGTTGACTTTCAGAACTATGCTGCCTTTC
>JAFSQO010000412.1 GCA_017446645.1 Synergistaceae bacterium
TTATTTCTTTTATTTTTCTTGGACATTATTTCAAGCACCCAATACCGCACCCAGCACAACCGCTCAGGCAGTCAGTGGTCAACTCGCCTTTATATGCCTTGTGTCTTTCACGAAGCAAAAAGCTCTTGCTCACTCCGACATTGACAAAATCCCACGGGAGACTCTCACATTCAGCGCGCTCTCTGGTAAACTCTTCCGGGTCAAGTCCGCAATACTCGAACGCCTCAAGCCAACGCGACAAATCAAAATATTCAGTCCAGTTATCGAATCTTGCGCCAGTCTGCCATGCACGCAATATGACTTCACAGGTTCTTCTGTCGCCGCGAGACAAAACGCCTTCCAAGAAAGTCTGCTCCGGTTCATGATATGCAATGCTCAAGGCCCTGTCATGAATGAGCGATTTAATATGCCTGCCCTTCTCCCGTAATTCCTGAATCGAGTTCTGTTTCTCCCACTGGAACGGGGTGTGAGCCTTTGGGACAAAGCCTGAGATACTTGCACTGACTGTAACGCGTTTTCGTCCAAGTGCCCGGCCAAGTCTCAGAGTCCTGAGCGATAAATCTGCAATTGCGTCCAAATCTTCCTGAGTCTCTGTCGGAAGTCCCATCATGAAGTATAATTTTACACGTTCCCAGCCGCGTGAAAAAATTTCGTTGAGGCAATTAATTATCATCTCTTCGTTAATGCCCTTGTTAATCACGTCCCTGAGTCTCTGAGTCCCAGCCTCTGGAGCAAATGTTATGCTGCCGTGCTTAGACCTCAAGCCTTCGAGTTTTTCAGCAAGATTTACTGAAAAGCCGTCCATTCGTAAACTGGGCAGACTCAATTTTGCATGACGTGAGTTAAGTTCATCGCTGAGTGAGTCAATCAACCCTGCAATCCCTGAGTAATCACAGGACGCAAGAGATAATAACCCAGCTTCTTCCCAGCCTGTAGACTTGATTATGCTTAGAATAGAGTCATGAGCTTCGTTAATGTCGCGTTCCCGGACCGGGCGATTTACCATACCGGCCTGACAAAACCGGCAGCCGCGTGAACACCCCCTGAATAACTCGATAGCTGCTCTATCATGAACTATATTAACACTCGGCACTATCATTGAGTCAAGGGCAAATAATTTTTCTGAAATCTGACGGGTTATGACTTTACCTGATTCATAACACAAGGGCACATAAATTCCCGGCAGCTTTGCAAGCTCGTTTAATCTGTCATGACGTGAAAGACCCTTAGTGCTCTTGATAACCGGCAATAATTCAGGCAATAACGCTTCAGCTTCACCGATACAGAATGCATCAATGAAATCACTCATGACTTCAGGGATATATGCTCCGTAACCTCCGGCTATCACTATGGGAATGTCATTATTGTCTGCTCTGTCAATGCTCTTAAGTGGCAGACCTGAGAGATTAATTATGCTGAGTATATTAGTATATGCTGCTTCGTGAGGCAGGGTTAAGGCCAGAACGTCAAAGTCCTTGATGCTTTTCCTGTGCTCAATTGAAGTCAAGGTGATATTATCTGCCAGCATTAACTTCTCCATGTCAGGCCACACCGAGTAAACCCTGTCAGCAAGATAATTTTTATTCAGGGAGCGAATCAGGGCCTCGATAATCTGGAAGCCGTAATAGCTCATGCCAATCTCGTAGACATCCGGGAAGGCAAGACAGACTCTTAATGCTGCCTCGTCCCAGTCTGCTTTGCTGTGAGGTCTCCATTCACTGCCGCAATAACGTGAAGGGCGAGAGACCTGCGAGAATATTTGCCATTCAGGTGAGTCAAATTCATCAAAATACACGCTTAGAATTCACCTCACTGATATAGATACTTGCTACGAGTCCCAGTGCCATAAAAGTAGCTAGCAAAGAACTTCCTCCGTAACTCAAGAAAGGCAGGGGCAATCCTGTAACGGGTGTCAAGCCTATACTCATGCCCATAGACTCGAACATCTGAAACCAGAGCCACGAAGCTACACCGGCTGTTAATATTTTACAGCGTCTGTCACGTGCCTTTATTCCCGTCAAGATTACCCTGAACAGTAAAACAGCGAATAACGTGATTAATATAACGTTGCCGATGAAACCAAATTCTTCCGAGAAAACACTGAATATAAAATCCGTGTGAGGCTCAGGGAGAAATTTCAGCTTGCTCTGAGTTCCCATCATAAACCCCTTACCTGAGAATCCACCAGAACCTACGGCTATTCTTGACTGAATTACGTTATAGCCTGCTCCTAAAGGGTCCCTCATTGGGTCAATAAATACAAGAATTCTGTTGCGCTGATAATCCTTAAGGACAAAGATAATCAGCACAGGCAAGGCAGCTAATCCAGTCCCTGCAATCGTGAATAAATACTTCAGGGGAGTCCCTGCAGCTAAGAGCATTCCGAA
>JAFSQO010000413.1 GCA_017446645.1 Synergistaceae bacterium
GCAATGCTGAAGCCGAAGCCCTTAACTTTCTTGACTGGGATAGTCTTGACTCCTGACCCTATAGTCTCTGCACTGACCAGAATATCTGCGACTGCGAAGATTCCGATTAGAGTTGTTAGAGTGTTAAAACCTCCGCGCATTTCGGGAATTCCAAACGTAAACCTTGCTGTGCCGTCTATCGGTGCGAGTCCTACAAGGGCAAAGACAAGTCCAAGCATTCCTGCTAACAGACCCTTGACCATGTTGCCAGATGAAAGAACCGCGACCATCGTCAAAGCAAAGAAGCAAATTCCGAAATTGTCAGGTGCTGCGAACTTTAATGCAACGTCAGCAAGCCAAGGTGCAAAGAAAGTCAGGATCACGAACGAGAATACAGAACCTAAGAACGAGAACACTATACCGACTCCGAGTGCCTTCATTGCCTCGCCCTTCTGAGCCATTGGGTAACCGTCAAAGGTCGTAGCAATTGATGAAGCTGTTCCGGGCATGTTTAGCAAGATTGCGGAGATTAGACCTCCTGATATGCCTCCGATATAGACTGCAACGAGTACATTCATACCGAGCGATGAACTCATTGAGAAAGTCAACGGCAACATTAACGCAACGGCCATTGAAGCACTTAATCCGGGAATTGACCCGAAAATGATTCCGATTGCAACGCCTGCAATCATCAGCAATAATGACGTAGGTTCGCAGACTTTGAGGGCGGCTGCTCCTAACTGTGATAAAGCTCCCATGAAAATAACCTCCAGTCTGAATTAAAGCGTAAAGATTCCAGCAGGCAGGACGATCTTGAAGCCATACCTGAACAGAAAGAACACTGCAAAGACAAATACGACATCGATAACTGCGTACATCATGATGTTCTTCGAGTCCCGTCTGTCATTAGGAGCAAGAACAATGATTTGCAGGAACAAATAAGCCAAGGTCGAAATTATAAAGCCAACAGGGGCAAGGATATTCACGTAAATTACAACGAGAACTAACGAGGCGAGCACCCTCTTATAATCCGAAGTATCTGCGTCTGCTGCGTATGCTTTTGCTGCGTTGGCCTTGAAGTTCTTCACTGCGCTGAACAGTAGCATTAACGCTAGAACGAGAATTATTATGCCGATTACCATAGGCATAAAGTCCGGGCCGATCTTCATGACTCTGGATTTTGGAAGCTGACCCGCAAGAGAAATCACGACCGCCCCAAGAACTGCATAGAAGAGTCCTGTTATGATGTCGCCGTATTTCCTGAAAAACAAGTTTTACTGCACTCCTTCCAAAAAATAAAATTTATGAGTGGGAAAATTAAAATTATTATAGCAAAATTTTTTGTTATTATTATTCGCAAAATATGAAACACGCAAGGGAGATTTAATTAATCATGAAAAATATTCAGGCGTTTATTACAAATGTAAGCGTACCTAAGACACCGGAGCAATTGCTTTATCAAATGTACGAAAGGGAAACTTACACGATTGAGTTTTTATTTGAGGGCGGAGAAGATCACGAGTTCGGTAATTGGACGACTCCTAAATGGGCAAAGATTGGCGATATAGTTTTCTTCATGCACGCTAAAACGGCTGGAGCTACTTTAAAGTCTCTTCGCAAGCAATTTATTAGAGACAAAGATTTATATTCACCTGAAGAATATGACGATGCTTTAAACTTTATCGAACATGGACTAGAACTTCACAAGGTATACGGCGGAAAAGTCTTCGCAATCGCTAGAATTACAGGCGCACCAGAATATTACGATGAGTCTCAAGATAGCAAATACTGGAAATCTAATATTTATGCCGAAATACGCGGAGTTACTTTACTTGAACACCTTGTGGACTCTTCCGAATTCAGAGAGTTTATCACTATCTCGCAGAGCACTATAACGCCCGTTCTTGGTGAAAAATTTGACAAACTTAGAGAGCTAATAATTTCTCACGGCAACAACGTCCCGGATTATCTCACAGAAGCAAACGCTGCACCGTTTCCTATGTCCGCTGTTAATTCGTCAAACTGGCTTGAACTTTGCTACGAGTGGCGAAACAGATTTATTCTTGAAGAACAGTTCAGAAGGTTTTACGTTGATTATTTCTTGCGTGAACTCTCTGACAATAAGAGATTATTTGCAGAGTGCAGAGTCAGGAAAATTAATGTAACTGATTCGTTCGTTGACAATGTAATCATGTTTAACGGGAAATATTTACCGGTCGAAATCAAGATTAATATTAACAGTGAAGCTGACTTATTCGGACAATTAGGGAAATACTGTTACAGCGACGCAATGTTCACTAATAATGGAACTAAAAACGCCTTCAATCATGAAAGAATATATCACAATAACGTTCTTGTCATGGACACTGAAGACGTTTATCTTTACTGTGA
>JAFSQO010000414.1 GCA_017446645.1 Synergistaceae bacterium
AAGGGCACTCGGTACGACCGTATGCATTCCTGACACTTTCGGGGATAAAATTTACATTCATCAGGGAGCTTATGCAGGGGCACTAGATGCTTTTGCGGGCCTGAATAACTTTATCGAGGTCAATATCCCTCAGCCTGTTGTCGCATTCCCCAGGGGTGACGGGACTTTTATAGTATTTACGGCAAACGGGGACATCTACACCTTTGCGAATATCAACGAGACAAATATAACGCCGGAGCTTCTCGTCTCTACTCAGACACTAGTAATCAATGACGCTGAGTTAATCTCTGTGAATGAATGCGCCTTTGCTGACCCTGTAGAACGCAACGTAACTTTCTATAATATTCAGAACAACAACGTGATAATGCGCTGGTATCCTGAAGAACTGCCTGGAGATTTATTATTTGAACCGGTTGCTATAGAGCGTTATGCAGACTGGCTTGCTATTGCTGACAGGGCTAACTCAAGGATTTACGTGCTTAACATGATGAGCCGGGAGTACTTTACGATTAACAGTGTTCAGCTTCCGCGCGATTTAATCTGGTCATCAATGGGTGAGTTATTCGTCCTTAATGAGAACGGTGAGGTTTATGACTTCGTTATTGACTTTGGCACGAGAACCTACGCTAACAGGAATTCTGCTGCTCTATACTCTGGTTTAAGCAACATCTGGAGCTTCTTTCACTCGCCTGACGGTGATATAACCTGCCTTGACATAGGGGCTTCGATGATATACAAGGCTCACATGACACCTTCAAGGGAGGACGTTCCGGGCTTTCTGAGCATATACAATCCTGTAATGCTTACGAACGTAGAGAACCGTGAGAGTTTCATGATTGACGCAACCATAATGTCACCGTTCATCAATTACGCACAGAATACGAGAATCATAGCGCAATCAGTCTGGAACAACAGAAACATGCGTTGTAATGTCGTATGGCAGAGACCCGGCAATTTTGACGCGCTGTTCATGCATGGTCCAATGCCACGCGGGACTGTGTGGCCGTTAAATATAAGACCTGCCCAGATTAACAGGGGGAGTGATATTCAGACTGTGCTGCCTTCGTTCTGGCTGCTTCACAAGGACACCCTCACGAACATAATAATCGATGCTTCTGTGCCGTTCAGTATGGACGACATGATGAGCCTTCTGAAGTTCTGTCTGAATAATGGGATTGAACTCGACATTTACGCCCGTGCAGTTCCCTCGCTGAGTCTCACAAGGGCAAGCGCATTCACAGGGGGCAAGATAATATACTCGCTGAGGAACGCTGTAGACATACCGGTAAAGCGCACACACCTGCAAATTCAGATACCATTGCCGATTGAGCTGTCATCTTCAGGTTATCCCGGGAGATCTATGCTTGCGGTGTATCTTGATGCCGGGATGATTCAGTCGCGTACATGGATGCCTTTGTGGCCGGACATGTTTACGAAATGAGCGCGGCAATGAATGAATGCCTCCCCGTGAGTTTATGATTATTCATGAGGAGGCTTTTATTGTCACTTAATCCTGAATGGTATCTCAGGCAGCATTAACTTCTCACCCGGCTCAAATCTCCCGGTGAGCGTCAGGTTCTCCTTCAGCTTTTCCTTTATGCTTTCTATGCTTGTGCCCTGTAAATCCCCCGCAGCATATGCCCCTATAACCGCATTAGTCCCCAGTGCTCCGTTTGTCTTGAGTGTGATTGTCTCAGCCTGTATCATGTCGGCTTTAATCTGGTTCCATAGAGCGTCCCTGCTTCCGCCTTCTGTGATTATGACCCTGTCAACCGGAGTGCCTGAGTCCCTGCAGCGTTGGGCAATTTCTCCGTACTCACCCGCAATTGCTTCGAGTACAGCCCGCCACATAGTAAACTGGTTAGTGTTCATGTTCATGTTTATGAAACAGCCGTGAACTTCGCGAAAACCTTCCGGGCCTCCAGTAAGCCATGGCAGGAATCGCAGACCGTCTGAACCTGCCGGGATATTCTTTGCGCCTTCTGACAAAAATTTGTAGTAATTATCATTGCCGGGTTGATTGCATATGTTGTCCCTGAACCAGCGTAAGGCAAGCCCCCCTGTTCTGACAAATCCCCAGTAAAAATAAGTGTCAGGCAGAGTCCCGGAATTAAAGATTAACGCATTCCCTTTTTTGCTCAAGCCCTGAATTATCCCATTTGTAGAAATGCAGAACATTGAACAGGTCCCCGCAACATCGACAGCATGACCAGGTTCATAAACCCCGCAAGCCAGCAATGACTGCATAGTGTCCCCCGCTCCTGCGCATATCTTTATGCCTTCAGGTAAGCCTGTGAACTCAGCAGCCTCACGCGATAAAGTCCCGATAATGTCATAAGGCTTCACGATTTTGGGCATTAACTTTTTGTCTATGCCGAGTATATTTAACTGCTCGTCTGACCACTCTTTTTTCATGACATCATAGCCAAGTCCCCAGCCTGACATAGTGCCCCAGTCTATGAATGCGTCACTGGCTTTGAGACCTGCAAGCCTCATCATGATATACGGAGCGTTGTGAGTGAACTTTGCGATTTTACTTGAGTCCGGTGAATTCTTCAACAGCCACCTGGCATGTAAAGCCGGGAACAAGCACAGGGGTTCGGGGTTGCCTGTTTCCCTTGCCCAAATATCGAGATTCAGGGCGCACAGACTTTCAGCATCGCCTTGCGTTCTCGAATCAAGATAATTTATGTAGGGAGTTATGGGTTTGCCTGACTCATCAATACCTGCAATTCCGCAGATAATCCCGTCACCCATTATTGCCCGGATTTGTGCTGCGTCAATATTTTTCTCCCGCAAAATTTCAGCACACTTCTTCATGCCCCTTAACACAAGCTCATAGTATTCGTTGACGTTCATCTCGACCCAGCCGCTTTCAGGATAATAAAGTGTTGTAGGGTTTACGTCGACAGCTACGGGGTTGCCTGACTCGTCATAGATTGCGACTTTCACGCTTTGAGTTCCTGCGTCAAAACAAATGTAGTAATTCACGTTAATTCAAGCCCTCCAGAATGTATTTTGGCACTGATTTATCGTTCCTGAGCTGAGTAATAAGTTCGGCTCTTCTTGTGTTATTGTTATCGTAGAGTTCAACGAGTTTGCACTTCACCAGCACAGAGCGTTTAGTATCGGGGTAATTCTTGAGACACAGCTCTAGCATTTCGCAGGCTTCACGTCTTCGTTCTTCAGGAAAAGCATCAAGATAGAGGTCGGCGAGATCCCAGTAAGCGACTTCAGCTTCTTCAGTGCCTTTGCAGGTGTCTATGATTTCCCGTAAGATTGCCTCACGTTCTAATGGGTCACCGTCACTTCCGAGCCTGTTGAGTTCAACTCTGAGGATCATTGCGTCACGTTCGAGACTGCTGACTTCTGCACCGAATGCATTTGCTGCTGTGAATATAATAATCGTAATAATAATAAATTTTCGCATTACTCTTCTCCCTTCATAATAAAGATTATACACTGAGAAAAATACTAAAAGCTACACATACGAAATTCACAAATCTGGGATAAAATCAGCCGACTTGAAATAATCATAATAACAGGAGGTCAATTATGCGAAAAGTCTTGAAACGTTTATCCGCTGTATTCATGCTGCTAGTGATGCTCGTAACGTCAATAGCGGTCGATGTCAGCCCCAGTGAAGCCAGGGTCTACAGGCACAGGCCGGCCAGGTATCGTTATGTCAGGAGGACGAGGGTCAGGAGGATTCCCCGCAGACGCAGAACCGTTCGCAGACGCAGAGTCACCAGGGTTCGCCGCTACAGAAGATATTAATTAAGCAAAATCCCCCGACTCAGTTCACGTGAAGCCGGGGGAAATTTTTTGCTTTTACTATTTGCTGTTGTCCTGTTTTTCTAGCCTGATTATGAACGGTGAGCCTTTACGTTCCATCATGAGCACGATTGAGTCACTGTTACCTGCTGCTTTCTTGGCCTCTGCAGGGGTCTTTACGTCCAGAGCATTAATTTCGAGGATTAAATCGCCTTCCCTTACGCCCTTTTCGTAGTATGCCGGTGAATTAGGGTCAACTTTAGTGATTACAAGACCTTCACTTGCCGAGTCAATGTTGTATTGCTTGCGTAAAGAGTCATTGACGGTTGAGATTTCAGTAATTCCGTAATCCTTCAGCACTTCGCCGTCCTGTCTGCCAGCTGGTGAATTGCTTGATTCCGGGCTTTTTCTGCCGTCTGCTGAGTTTGCACGTTCGCCGAGTTTGACGTTAAACCTCATTTCTCTGCCCTTCCTGATGATTACGAGTCTTGCAGTAGTATTCGGAGCGAGTGTTCTGACTTTCTGGACGAATGCGCCTGCGTCTTTGATTTTCTCGCCGTTGAGTTCGATTACTAC
>JAFSQO010000415.1 GCA_017446645.1 Synergistaceae bacterium
CATTTCCATTCTGAACGGGATTTTCGCTGCCTTAGTCTTCGGTAATCCCTTATCGATTGCCTCCTGGACTGTCTTGTTGAGTTCCACTGCTCGGCGCAAATTTTCGTCAAGGTCAATGCGTATCAGGCTCTTGTCGCGTAAGTTGTAGGTGTTCTGACCGCTCCACCATGCCCAAATTCCATGACCTGTGTAGCATTCAAACGGGCCGTCGTGAATTTCCTGAGTCAAAGCAACTGCACTCTCGATAATCACATCACAGGACGCAAGCATTCTTGATATTCTCATTGAGCGTTCTGAAACTGGAATAGAGTCACCGATTGACATTCCGACAGCACCGCCTCCCACTAATTGCGGAATAGTAACTAAAACCGGAATATTTTTCAGGTCAGCAGCTCCCAGCATAGTTCTTGAATCACAGCCCCAGCCTGCTACACGCTCAAACGGAAGTCCGTACATTCTGGCAAGTCCTAATATTTCATGAGCAAGTCTCTCTGTCCTGAGTCCCATAGGGTAAGCCATGTTGCCTGCAGCTTTGATAATCTCGTTGAGCTTGGGGAGAGCTTTACCCTTTGCAAGTAATTCGTCATCGAGAGGCATTTCACGCTTTATCACGTTAATCTCGTCATCAGTCATGCATGTGAACTCGAAGACATCGCCCCTCGGCATTTTGCTCATGTCCATTCCCAGAGCAGCAGCGTCAACCCTGAAAACTTTATCAAGTGAGCCGGCCATTTCGTGAGCAATTACTGCAGAACTTGTCGAGACTGCATCGATTATCCCGACACGAATTAATTCCGCGATTAAAGTCGTAACTCCCTCGTGAATGTTTGGTCCTGAGCCTGTAACGACCATTACACGGCCTCCGCGCTTCTTCGTTTCTATGATTTTCCTGACAGCTGAGTCAACTCCTGCAAGTGAACGTTCATCAAGCGAAGATTTGAAGTACTCAAGCTGTGATAGTCCAAATAAATTTTTGTTCATGATACTGCCTCCTCATGAAAAATGAGAGAAATATTATATCTCAAAGTGTGATTCTGCAAGCAATTTTTTTACACGTTTCTCGTCAGGGAAATTTTTCGCTACAAGTTCATGAAATCTCTTCGTGTGATTTTTCTCGATTAAGTGAACAAGCTCATGAACTACGACATACTCAAGGCACTCTGGAGGCTTCTTTGCAAGCTGGAGATTTATGATTATGCGCTTCTTCCTGATATGGCACGTTCCCCAGCAGGTTTTCATGTTCCTGACACTGAAGGAATTTACCTGAACCCCTACACGAATTGCACAGACTTTGATTAAATCAGGTAAAACCCTCTTGAGTTCTGACCTGTAAAGCTCATTCAATGCTGCCTCACGCCCTTCATGAGTCGAATTTTCAGGAACTGCCAGGATTATGCCCTCATCAGTGAGTTTTATCGTGTAAGACCTGCCGGATGACTCTTTAACATTGAGTGTGCAGGGCCGTCCCCATAAAAGAACTTTACTGCCTGTTATATATTCTTGTTCAGGCTTTGATGCCGGGGAGTGCGAAAGTATTTTTTCACGTGCCTGATTAATCGTGCTTATATTATGTGATATGAACTCGCCTATTAATTCAAGCGAAACCCCCGAAGGTGCTGATACACTGATTAGCCCCTCAGGAGGTTTTACGCGCAGATAAATATTCTTGAGACCGGGTTTGCTGATGAGTTCAACGTCAAGTCCTTCTATATTTATGTGCGTGATTTTGTTTGCCATTAATATTTCGATTGCAGCATCTCCCACGAAGAGAGGCCCATGTCTGATTTTTTCTCGCTGACAACCTGAGCAACTCTCTCAAGGCTTGGCCTGGCTGAGTCAAGAAAATACCATTCAAGCTCCGTTATCTTGTTGTCCTTGTATAAAATCCTGAAACAATCCCCGTAGCCTGTTTCGGGCAATAAAGTTATCTCGCCTTTCTTTCCTGATTGCGACTGTGAAGAAAGATAATTAACTGAAGTCCCGAAAAATTTCTCAATAACACCTACGTCAGCCCCTGCCCTGATGTTGCCTGCAAAGAATATTTCAGGGTCCGAAGTGTTTATGTAGTATGCGTAGTTATGACCTTCATCACTCATGTTCTCACAGCCGATTACGAGAGTTTTATCTTTTGCCCAGACACGATTATATATTTCATCGCCGGTTCGTTCTGAGTTGCTTAATTTCGTCTCATATATGAATTTATTGTGAGTTGCTATTCTCTGTGCCAAATCCGAAAGACTTTTTGCAAGCACCTCCCAGCGTTCTGCAGGGTTGACTTTCTGCCTGCGGACTATTCGCTTTGACCTGAATGCTAGGCTGGGTTGAGGCAGTGCACAGGACAAAGACGCATACATGACCAAAAGACACAAGCACGCCAAGAACTTTTTCATGAGTAAATACATCTCCTGTGTGAAAATAATAATTTATGCAATGATACAACAAATTCACGAAATTTACTGCACTGAAAAGAAAAAATAAATAAAATAGTAACAATCGTTAATTATTTTCACGAATTAATTTGCTATTATATTCACACAAATAAAGTAAAGGAGCGTTATTATTCATGAAAAAGAAATTTGCAGCGTTATTATTCGTGTTTGCGTTCATGGCTTCAAGCGTGAGTGCTGACCCCCTCGATGCCTTCAAGGATTTATCGGGTACACTTGACATCGCTGGAGGTACGGCTCACATTCCCGTCATGACAGCAGCAGCTCAGGACATCATGACGTTTAACCCTAACATTCGCATTACAGTCGCAGGAGGAGGCAGCGGTGTAGGCGTTAAGCAGGTCGGTGAAGGACTTGCAGGTATAGGCAACACTGGCAGACCCCTTAAACCCAGCGAAATCGAACAGTACGGTCTAAAGACTTTCCCGTTTGCGATTGACGGTGTAGCATTGGCTGTCCACCCTGATAACCCAGTAAAGGCTCTCAGCACTGAGCAGGTACGCAAAATTTATTCAGGCGAGGTAACTGACTGGAAGGACTTAGGAGGCAATGCAGGTACTATTAACGTTTACGGTCGTGAAGACGGCAGCGGAACCCGTGAGACCTTCACCGATAAATTATTCGGAAAAGGCGAATTATCCCCTTCAGTCAACGTCGTGAACTCAAACGGAGCAATGAAGACTGCAATAGCTCAGGACAAACGTGCAATCGGTTACGTTGGAATTGGCCATCTTGACAACACAATCGCGGGCGTGGCTGTTGACGGTCATGTACCTTCACAAGAGAATGCTGCTTCAGGCGAGTACCCTGTAGTGCGTAATTTATACATGAACACTAAAGGCGAACCTACTGGCTTAACGGCTGCCTTCATCGATTATATCTACAGCGAACCCGGAGCAAAAATTATCGAGAAATCCGGTTATATTCCATTGAAGCGTGAGAAATAATAAACCTGTAATCTTGAGAGGCTGTGCAGTTTGTGTAGCTGCGATACTGGGGACTGTAACGGCCTTCATACTTTACTCAGGCATTGAGGCATTGACACAGTCATCAAGGCTTGCGTTATTCGGCTCAGTCTGGAGTCCTGCGTCAGGTAAATTCGGAATTCTCGCGATGATCCAGGCTTCTATATTGCTTGCGTTATCTGCTCTGACTCTGGGCTGGGTGTTATCTCTCGGCTTGTGCTGTCTGATGAACGGCCTTGCACCGAAATTCATTGCGAAGATCATAATGCTCGTAATAAACATGATGGCTGCAATTCCCACTGTAGTATATGGCTTTGCTGCTGTGTTCCTGCTAGTTCCCGTAATTCGCGATGCACTGGGAGGCACGGGATTTTGCTGGCTTACTGCCGGGATGCTTCTTGCTCTTCAGGGTGTCCCGGCTATGACCATAATCATGAACGGAGCTATGAGCCAAATCTCACGAGAAAGCAAACTTACGTCACAGTCACTTGGCTTTACGAATGTCCAGCACCTGACTCACGTAGTTATGCCGTTGTCTGGTAAGGCTATGATTTCTGCTGCAATAATCGGACTTGGCCGGGCTGTCGGTGATGCATTACTCCCTACGATGTTAGCCGGTAACGCTATAAGATTTGCTCACTCACCAGTTGACTCAATGAGGACGTTGACTGCTCATATCTCGCTGGTGTTATCGTCAGACATTGGAGGCGGTGAACATCTCTCGCTGTTACTGGCCGGAGCATTGTTATTGACGTTCTGCGCAATCGTCAGCCTCGCAGCAAGACACTTAATCAGGGGTAAGAACTCATGAAAGCACGTGAAATCTTTTTGTCAATTATAAGCTGGCTCTCACTGGCGATAATTCTTCTGGGAGTAAGCTCTCTCGTTGTCTTCTTGTTTATGAGGGGAGCAGGTTCACTAAACGCAAATCTATTTTTCGGGAACACTCCGGCATTTGATGCTATATTTGCCCTGAAACCCGTATGGTCAGGGATATGGCCTGCTGTTGCCGGAAGTCTGTTATTGCTTCTTGTAACGATGATAATCGCGATTATTCCCGGAATTTCATGCGGTGTGTATCTGGCGTGCTTTGCCTCAGTCCGTGAGAAGAATTACATAAGCACCTGCGTTGATGTTCTTGCTGGAATTCCTTCGATAGTTATGGGGTTATTCGGCCTTGAGTTAATCATAGTACTGCGAAAGACTTTTCTGCCTCAGGGTAATACGTGCCTGCTGCTGGCTGCGTTCTGTCTTGCGATTCTGGTGCTGCCGACGTTAATTGTCTCTGTAAGGTCATCGATTGAAGCCCTGCCTTCACGATTAACACTCACTGCAAACGCATTAGGCATGAGTCACTCTCAATGCGTGAAAAACGTGTTAATCCCGATTGCTATGCCCGGAATTCTTGGAGGTGTGATTCTCTCAATGGGACGCGCTATGGAAGACACTGCAGTAATCATGTTGACAGGAGCCGTAGCAAATGCAGGTTTACCAGCTGGACTCGGCGCAAAGTTCGAGGCCCTGCCATTCAGGATTTATTACACTGCTGCACAGTACACGAGTCAGGAGGAGTTAGCACGGGGGTTCGGGACTGCGCTGCTGCTATTATTATGCTCATGGGCACTGATTTTGCTTGCGAGAATCTTTCAGGCTCACTTAACACGCAAATGGGAAGGGGTTAAATCATGAACTGCGCGGAAATTCATAACTTGCAGGTAAGTTTTTCAGGGCGCGAGATACTTCACGGGATTAATATAGCTTTTCCCGACAAGGCAATCAGCGTAATACTCGGTCGTTCAGGTTCAGGAAAATCGACAATGCTAAGGGCAATAAACAGGCTCAACGAGTGCTTTGACGGCTTCACGGGTTCAGGCAATATTCACGTCAAAATCAATCATGAACTCACGGACCAGTCAGGAATTGCATTAAC
This sequence comes from Synergistaceae bacterium, assembly GCA_017446645.1. Classification (GTDB taxonomy): domain Bacteria; phylum Synergistota; class Synergistia; order Synergistales; family Aminobacteriaceae; genus JAFUXM01. The sequence continues at coordinate 5,343 of JAFSQO010000415.1, forward strand.
TGAATTACGGCGCAGGGTCGGCATGGTCTTTCAGTCACCTAACCCGTTACCTGTGAGCATTCGCAAGAATATAACTTTGCCTGTGAAATTAGCAGCTTCTATGGATAGAACCCTCCTAAATCCCCCCTTATCAGGAGAGACTTGTAGCTCCGTCCCTGTGAAGGGAAGGCGGGGGAAGGGTCTTAATATTTCACTTGAAAATATTCTGGAGGCAAAATTACAGCAGGTAGCACTCTGGGACGAGGTGAAGGACAGGCTGAATGACTCTGCACTAAGTCTATCAGGAGGACAGCAGCAGCGATTATGTTTAGCTAGGGCGTTGGCTCTTGATCCTGACATTATCCTGCTCGATGAACCTACAGCTTCACTTGACAGATCAGCAGCGTTGAAGGTCGAAAGCATGATCATGACTCTAAAGCAAAGCATTCCGGTCATAATGGTCTCGCATAGTCTACAGCAGGCTTCACGTCTTGCAGATTACGCAGTTGTCCTCGATGAAGGGAACGTATTAGCAGATTTCAATGCTCATGAATTCCGCGAGGCAGTCAATGACGGGTCATTAATAAAACTGGCATTCTAAACGAGGGCGATTTCGGTTCAGCGTCGGCAATGGGAAGCCTGTTGATAATCATCGCAGCAGGAGTGAATGCCATAGTCTGGAAGTTAAGCTATAATAGCAGCGAGGTGAATAATCATGCGTGAACTTTATGAACTGACATGGCCGGGCAAACATGAGGCAATCCTTGAGGCAGGCAGACCAACAGACAAAATCTTGAGGCCGTGCGTTGACGACAGCAAAAACTTCGAGACTACACAAAATCTTTATATCGAAGGCGATAACCTTGACGCGCTGAAGATTCTGCAAAAGAGTTACATGAAACGAGTCAAGCTAATCTACATTGACCCGCCATATAACACCGGGCATGATTTTATTTACCGGGATGACTTCTCGCAGTCAGAGTTAGAGAGTCAAAAGGAATTTTCATTATTTGATGACGAAGGCTCACG
>JAFSQO010000416.1 GCA_017446645.1 Synergistaceae bacterium
ATAAGCGTCAAAATGCGAAATAATGTAATCTCCGCGGGTTACAGGCAAAATCGACAAATCATTATGCGAGAAGACATAAGGCAGGTTAATTCTGTGATCAAACTTTGTCATTAGGCGAGGCTCTCTATACGATCTTATCTGTTTTGCTGAAATCCTGAACTGCCCGTAATGCTCAAAGTTCTTTCCATGTTTCGCTCTATTGTTCATAATTTCTTATTATGACCTTCTCGTATTTGCCCCTTCCTGTAAATTTTATGAACCCCTTATCCCTCAAAAATTGCAGCTGTTGGCGAATCTTAGCCGTTACATTATGATTATCTGAGTGCTTTAATGCTAGTTCGTCAGTAAACAAATATACATCTTCCAGCGTGAAGTCAGAATTTGGAAGCCTTTCGATGCACTTCAATACGTCCATAAGCCAGCCTCTTAGATTCAGATTTGAAACGTTGAGCCTTGATGAAAGTTTATAGTTGTTCAACACAATATCTTTGTCCAGTTCAGAATGAGACTCTATTACTGCTATTTTGCCCCGTTCAGGAATATCGCTGTACATTATGATAGAACCAATATAGCCCGAACGTCTTGCATTTGATGATAATGCCCTGCGTATCTTGAGAATATCGGGCGTAAAGAAGTGTTTGGGTACAAGCGTCAAATCCTCTACAGAATTTTGACAGTAATGCAGGACAAAAAGATTGGGATTAGTGCTACTGTTAATACGTTCAAGAGCCGCATAATATGCCCCGTCGAGTATGCTTTTGCCTAAGGGAGTGCCCTTGCTCTTGAGTTCATAGACCTCACCACACTTACCGCAGTAGAAATCAGCAAGCCTTGAATTATTAGGGAACTTCAGCAGAGAATCATAACCGCAGGCAGGACAGTACATTTCATTTTTGAACCATGCTTCGCTAAGTACCCTTATGCGCTGTGAGGTACTTCGATAATTATTAACATCTGGGATTTCGGGAAAAATGAGATTCATTATGCTCTACTCTTTCATGTAAGCCCTGTACCTATGTGTTGAGACCCTTTTCTCTTCAGGAGGCAGCTGCATATAATCCCCGAAAAGACCCTTAAGCCAGCCATCATAATCACCAGGAGCCTTGAACTTTCTGCCCTCGAATTCAAGCAGGACTAACTCATTAAAGCCTGTTTTATCAAGCATTGTGCTGTGAAGTCCAGAGAAATCCCCGATTCGTCTTGTATCACGTGAAGCATATAATTTAGCGTTCGTGATTAACTTTCGGGTAAAGTAATCCCTTGGAAATATCCGCGTTAAAAGCCTGAATGCATAGACACACAGACTGCGTAAAAAACCGGGACGGGTAGGCTTCAGGAAAACAGGCAATTTTCTCGCAAGATTACACAACACGTAAATATCACGCTTCCTGAACATCTTTGCTGCTGCCTTATCATCGTCCGGGGCATTGTCCATTACAAATATGTCGATATAGACAGCAAGCTTTATGCCGTTCTCGTTGGGTTCGTATAATAGCGTGTCCTCGTCATAGATCTTAGCGAAGGGCTGAAGGCAATCCGGGTCATTCTCGAAACAGTGAAGTTTATAGCGGGTACTTTTCTCGTTAAACAGCTCTATCATCTTGTCGTAGTCCGGTCTCAGCATTCCCAAGTCAATATCATCGTCCCAAGGTATATAGCCTTTATGTCTTATCGCACCGAGCAATGTACCTGCGTTGAGCCAGTAAGCTATATCGTGGTCATCACAGAATTTTGCTACGTAATCAAGCATATCAAGCTGAAGTTTACGCAATTCGTCAGTAAATATTTCTCTCATGATTAGCTTTAACTCTCCTTTAAATTATCCAGAATCTTTTGCGCTGTAATTATGCCAATGCCCGGAACTTTCGCAAGCTCTTCAGGTGTAAGCTGGGCTATCTTGCTGACACTTCCAAATCTAACAAGTAATTCTACTGTCTTTTTTCTGCCGATACCCGGTATATCGTCAAGCCTCGAATGTCTCACTTTCAAGCCTCGTGAATGCCTGTGGGTCGTTATCACATATCTGTGAACCTCATCG
>JAFSQO010000417.1 GCA_017446645.1 Synergistaceae bacterium
CTAACGGGATTAAGAATCCTTCTGCTACTTCATTGGACATTGCCTTGCCTTCGAGAATTTCAAGCAGCTTCAAGGCAAAGAACGGAGTCACCGCAGGACCTTTCGCGGTCGTAATATTACCGTCAGTTTCGACTATGTTCTTGCCGATGTTGGCTCCCTTCAAGTGCGACTCAAGTCCCGGATAACACACTGCAGTCTTGCCAGCCAGAACGCCAGCCTTGCCCAATGCCGCCGGAGCAGCACAGATAGCCGCGATTAATTTGCCTTCTGAGTGATACTTCTTGATTAATTCCTGAAGCCCTTCGTGATTGGCGATCTCAAGGGTTCCGCCGGGTAAGATAATCATGTCGAAATTCGTATCTTTGACTGTCTCGAACATTGAGTCAGCCCTGACTGGAATCTTGTTCTTGCTGATGACTTCCTGCAGTCCTGTGAGCGATGCTGTTGTAACTACGACTCCGCCGCGCCTTAAAATGTCAACTGTAGTGAGGGCTTCGGTCTCTTCAAAGCCGTCTGTTAAGAATACTGCTGCTGTTTTCATGATAAATAAATCACCTCGCAGATAATTATAATACTTTAAGGAATTTTGCAGGAACAAATTTGCACAGCCAGACTTTATTAGCCGAGATGAAAAATTTATGGCCTTCCCTGAACATTTCGCCGGAATTCACGCGGTAAATAACAGGTTTGCCGTGCCTCTGACCGACTTTGCGGGCCGTGTCTTTGTCGCCTGAAAGATGAACGTAGAGCCTCGACATTGGCAGAAGTCCCTGAGCATTGATTGCCTCTTGTGATTTCTCTCCTGTACCGTGATAGAGAATTTCAGGAGGTTCACGCTCTTCGAGTTCAACGTCAACGGGAATCGAATGCCCCTGATTTGCACGAATTAATTTTTTGTCGGGGCTGAATGAGTAACGCTGCTTGCTGTCGTTCGCTACGATTTGCGAGAGTATTTCTGCGTCGAGTTCATGAGTCTTGCTGATACCTGCGATTAATTCTTCAACATCTGCCCAGCCGTGTTCATCGAGTGTTATGTTTATAATTTCAGGGTGATGGCGCAGTATCAACGATATGAATTTGTTTGTCTTATCTTGTGAAATCTTCTTCATAATGAGCAAAATTTTATCACAGCTTACAGATTACTTTTCTGCGATTTAAGGCTAACCGGTTTTTACTTTGCCAGCTCGTGATACGACTTCGCATTCTAAGAGATCTTTCCCCAAATCCTCCGGGTTAGATGTATAATGCACATTAAGTTCTCCTCTTACTGTAACAGTTTCTCCCGGCTGGATAGTTGGATATTCTTTATAGCAATGACACTTTAAAAATCGGTCTGGATGTCTGTAATCTCCCTCGAATACTATTGTGGGTACCGAGGATCTCACGGAGGATTGAGGCCAAATTATCGACGCTATTTTCCCTGTGACTAAGAAATTTCTATACCTATTCTCCTCATAGTAGGAAATATCCTGGGCAAGAAACTCTTCAGCCATTATTTTTATTTCAGGTTTACTGTCCTGATTTCGCATGAATGATTTGTTAGAAGCTGATACAATAAAACCTACAAGAATAATGATAATAAATATTATCAAAATTGACCCGCAAACTGTATCGACTGTTCCAGATGAAATTGCATAAGCAGGAGAAGCGGCAAGCGCAAGCATGAAACTAACAGCACACTCAAAAAATTTTTTGTAGTTCATAATTAATCCTCCCATGAGTAAAATTTAGGTAAGTTTACTTGATAATGGGGGGGGGGGGGGGTAAAGA
>JAFSQO010000418.1 GCA_017446645.1 Synergistaceae bacterium
TGCCTCAAGGTTTTCACGGCCTCCGTAAATATTGGGAATCCACTCGCCCTCTTTGCGTGAGTAGTCAAGATAGAGCATTGAAGCTACTGCATCGATTCTCAAGCCGTCAGCATGGTACTTGTCAATCCAGAATGCTGCGCTGGAAATTAAGTAACTTCTGACCTCGTTGCGTCCGTAATTGAAGATGTAGCTGCCCCAGTCAGGATGATAGCCCTTTCTTGGGTCTTCGTGTTCGTAAAGTGCTGTGCCGTCATATCGTGCAAGTCCAAAGTCATCGGTCGGGAAATGACTCGGTACGAAATCGAGAATGACTGCGATATTTTTCTTGTGAAGCTCGTCAATCAGATACATGAAATCGTCCGGAGTTCCGTACCTGCATGTCGGAGCAAAATAGCCCAAAGTCTGATAGCCCCATGAGCCATAGAAGGGGTGTTCCATTACGGGTAAGAATTCTACAGCATTGAAACCCATGTCCTCACAATATCCGGGTAACTCTTCGGCCATTTCCCTGTATGAGAGTGAAAGACCGTCGTCCCAGTGCCTTCTCCATGAGCCTAAGTGAACTTCGTAGACGCTTAAGGGTGCAGAGAGATTCATCTTTTCGCCCCTGTGAGCAAGCCATTCTGAGTCGCCCCATTCGTATTCACTCCAGTGAGTGATTGATGATGTTCTCGGAGGAAGCTCGAAGACTCGCGTAAATGGGTCCATCTTTTCCTTGAGTTCGCCGTGAGAGTTCTTAATACAGAATTTGTACAGCTCCCACTTGCCTAAATCCGGGATAAAGCCCTCCCAAATTCCTGAACCGTCCCAACGTGCTGCTAATGGGTGAGACTCCGTGTTCCAGCCGTTGAAGTTGCCTACTACGCTGACTGATTGAGCATTGGGTGCCCATACACTGAAGGCTATTCCGTGTGAGCCGTCCGACTCGTCAACAAAGGGCTGTGCTCCCATCTTGTCATAAAGGCTGTAGTGAGTGCCCTGCTTGAACAGGAATATATCATAGTCAGTTAATGATGATACGCCGTGTCTGACATTGCCTGCCATTTATAATATTGCCTCCTTGATTAATAAATTTTATGTAAGTAAGTATATTTTATGTGATTTGAGCATGTTATTGCAACTCATATACAACACATTTTATAGCATTGCGGGTATAATTTAATATAACTTTTTTGCTTTGACCGTTAAATCTAAAGGAGGAATTTGTTTTATTATGTCAATTCGTATAAAAATTTCAAACTCGATATTATTCTTTGCACTCGTGCTGATCTCATCAAGTGCCTTTGCAGCTGACATCATCGCTGAACATGACACCCACGTCGGCGAGCAGGCTGTCCTCTCAGTCAACGCTTCATCAATTCCAGCAGGCGGTTCAGTTGAGTGGTCAGTAAGTCCTACAACAGGCAAGAACCCCGCAAGAATTTCACTCCGGGCAGGAGGCAGGGAACTTGCTTTCACACCATTGGACACAGAGCCATTGAAAGTCATCGCTGCATTCATCGACAGAAACGGAAACGTTGCACAATCAATCGAGGAGACTATAACACCAAAAGAATTTGACATCGCAGTAGAAGTGATTAATGACAGACCCCTGACTATGTGGGATTCTGCAAAACGTTCAAATTATTCGCTCAGACCCGAAACACTCATGGCAGCTACTCCTATAAAATTACGCGCCCAGTTGCTCCCGGCATTCGATGGCGAACATTCTTTCACTTGGACAGCAGACGCAGCTACGGCCATCATGAGCCAGGACAAGGACGAAATTTTTATCAGAAGGGGCAGTGTTGGAGACAGCGAAGTTACTCTCACTGCATATAACTCAAACGGTATAAAACTGGGAAGCGGCACAGGCACAGTGAAAATTACTTTGCCCGTCTCAGATTACGAAGAGTCAGCAAGACAGCGTGAAGCCTGGAACTCCTGGAAAGAAGCGCAGTCTTTATGGGAAAATGAAAGCTACTCTCAGGCAGTCGAACTCGCAACAAGGGCAGCCTCACTTGCTCCAAGAGATAACGAGATAGCAGAAGGTCTCAGGGCAATGAACACGAATTACGCAAGATATTCAAGGGCAATGAAACTGCGTGACGAAGCCGCTAACTTCACAGCAGTCAACAAACTCGATGATGCCCTGAGAAATTTACGTGCAGCTCAGGTAATCTGGCCTCTCGATGAAGGTCCCCAGGAGATAAAAGAAGCTGAAGACAGACTCAATGACTTCAGGCTCAGACAGCAGGAAGCTAACTGGTTACGAGACACTGCAAGCGCATATGACAACGAAAACATGTTTGAAGATGCCCTTGAGTATTACGCTAAGAGTATCGCTATAATGTCAAACGATGCTGTTACTGACAGGATGACCAGAATCAGGAATCGCCTCACACTCATTGCAGACGCTGACAGATATGCAGGTGAAGGCAATACCCTTGAACGGGAAGGGAAATTACAGGACGCAGTCAATCACTATGCAGCAAGTATCATGAGCAACCCTGACGCTACGTTAAAGGCTCACATGGACGAGCTGCAGAACGTTATAGCAAAGCGCGAAAGACAAGCTAATGCACTCTACAGAGAAGGACTGGACCTTGAGAGACGCAAACAGAATCAGGAAGCATTGAGACGCTACACAGAGAGCGTAAATATTTGGCCGAATGAGAACGCCGCCAAGAAATTACAGCAGTTCAGAAATGTGAAACTCGCACCTGACACAGTAATTCGCGGCCCTGAAGATTTCGGAATAGGCACGAGACTTGATGCTCAGAAAATCATCAATGAAGCTGATGAATTATACGCTGACGGTAAACTCGACGAAGCCCTGCTGCTCTACAAGAAAGCAGGAGCAATCGCCTCAAATCCTGATATGCGGAACTGGCTGGCACGCTTTGAAGCCTCTATCAAAGAACGCGATGCAGTTAATGCCGCAAACAAGTTAATCTATGACGCAAACAACCTGTACAAATCCGGCAGAAAGAAAGAA
>JAFSQO010000419.1 GCA_017446645.1 Synergistaceae bacterium
ATTCCAAAAACTTACGGCGTAATAACCGGTGCAGTCGTTACAACCCTGTATTTTGCTGCTGGAGGCTTGCTATCAAGTACAATCGTGAATATTATCGAAGTTGCTGTTATTCTTGCAGGCTTTGTCGCGGCTCTTCCTTTTGTCTGGAAATTTTCGGGAGGTCTTGATGGCATACGCTCAAACATTTCTGACTCATCATACTTTGACTTTTACGGAATGGGCAGCACCCTAATCACCGGCTATATAGTCATGCTAGTGCCTTCGTTCTTTATATCGCCCGGCCTAATCGGGAAAGTCTTCGCTGCTCAGGACGAACGCGCTATCAAAGTCGGAACTGCTTTAAATGGTCTTGTGCAGTTAATCTTTGCTGTAATTCCTGTCTTAATTGGCATGGCTGCATTTGCGAAATTCCCTGAACTTGCGCGTGCTGATTTGGCTCTGCCTGTTGCTATGAAAGAGATGATGCCGTTTAGTGCTGCGTCTCTTGCGTTGGCTGCGATATTTGCTGCTGAAGTAAGCACTGCTGACACTGTGTTATATATGCTGGCTGGATCATTGACTAATGATTTATATAAACGCTTCGTGAATCCAAATATCTCTGACAAGAATTTATTGACCGGCTCAAGACTCGTTAGCATAATTTGCGGAGTTGCAGGAGTGATCTTAGCATTGAGGCTTGAGAGCATAATCTCTGCACTGACAATATTTTACTCGTTGATGAGCGTCTCACTTGCTGCCCCGTTAGTGTTTGGATTATTTACTGAGAGGGCTTCTAATTCAGGGGCAATTCTCTCGGCAATACTGGGAGTAATTTTAACTCTCTTCATAACGTTTTATGAGGCAGAATCAGGCAGTGTGAACTTACTCGTAGGGACCCTTGACACAGTGAATCATGTCGTAGATTTTGGTTTTGCGAGATTAAATGCGTCGACCTGCGGGATAATTTTCTCGTTTATAATAATGCTGCTTTCGGTGATAAAAACCCCCTGCCGTAAATGAATGACAGGGGAAAAATTTTTCTTATACGAACTTCCTGCGCTCTTTGATTCTCGCTGCCTTGCCGCTGAGATTGCGCAGATAATACAACTTCGCCCGTCTGACTTTTCCTTGACGGACAACTTCTACTTTGTCAATCGAAGGACAATGAACGGGGAAAATTCTCTCGACTCCGACTCCATTTGAGATTTTGCGGACTGTGAAAGTCTCGTCTAATCCTCCGTGCTGCTTGGCTATGACGATACCCTCAAAGACCTGAATTCTCTCACGGGTTCCTTCTTTGATCTTAACGTGTACTCTCAGAGTGTCGCCGGGTCTGAATGCCGGTAAAGCTGACTCTCTGTAATACTTTTTCTGTACTAAATCTACTGCGTTCAATTTAAAATTTGCCTCCCAAGAAATACAAAATATAGTCAATGAACTTTGTGAAAACCCCTCTAAATCTCCCCTTAATCAGGGGCGACTTCTTTCCTCTGTTCTTGTTCTTAGGGTTTGCTTTTAAGTACTATGACTATGATTAACGCTTTCCTAAAAATCTGTCCAGTGCCGTCCCGATTAAAATATTTAACGGAACAAGGCCATTTAATCCGCTCTCGTAAAGATAACTTGACAAGCCTTCGAGTCTTTCATCAAGAAGCTCTGACTCATCCTGAGCAAAGATAAATAATATGCTGCCCTCGTGTTCAAGACATCTGCGTTTGACTTCAAGGCTGTGAAGAGAGTTTTCTCTGCTGCCCGAAAAAATTTTGACGCACAAAGTATTTTGCCCGTCTGATAACTTCGCAAGACTGCCCAGAACTTTTGCTTCGGGGTATAAATTTTTTATCGTCTCTCTAAGCTCATGACTCTTTGCAATTACAAACGGTCTCGATAAATTATAAGCCTCACAGAGCGAAATCAAGCCTCGTAAATCTATGTTCTCGTCACGTGCAAGAATTACAACGCCGACTTTATCAGCAAGATAATCACGAATCGATGCCCTTGAGATTAAATCAGGTCTTCGGGTCAAGGTTCGCTTGATTGACTCGTGCCTTCGCCAGCGTGAAATTTGCTTCTCGTTGCCACTGAGTAAGACTTCAGGGACTTGAAGCCCTTCCCAGTCAAACGGCCTCGTGTAATTAGGATTATCGAGCATTCCCCGATAAAACGAGTCTTCGATTACTGCCTTGCTCTTACCGACAACGCCGGGAACCAGACGGGACATCGAGTCAATAATTATCATTGCAGGAAGTTCGCCGCCGGTTAATACGCAATCTCCGATAGAAATTTCGAGGTCTACGTACTTTTCGACAAATCTTTCATCAAGACCTTCATAATGTCCGCAAAAGATAATCACGTGTTCCTGGTGAGCAAGAGACTCGATTAATTCCTGACTGATTAAAGCTCCCTGCGGTGAAGGATAAATCACGAAAGGCTTCACCCCTTCAATATCAGCAAAGTCTAAAGCTGCTTTTAACTGCGGTGCTGCGAAGACCATGCCGCCGGAGCCGAATGCGTAATCGTCAAGCTGTCTGTAATTTCCCCTGCCGAAATCGCGTAAATTCACGAGATTTACACGGAGCAGATTATTTTTCACAGCACGTCCCGGAATACTTGTAGATAAAAAGCTCGTGAATAATTCCGGGAATGCCGTTATTATGCTTACGTTAATGTTTAGTCCTCTAATATGTCAACATCAACCCTTTCACCGGCCTTGACTGCTGCCGCTTTGGCCAACAGCCGGATAGCGTTGATCGTTGCACCTCTCTTCCCGATTACTCTCCCCACGTCCTCATGGGCAACCCGAATCAGGATTTTACTTCCGCCCCCGTCTTCATTACAGTCTACGCCGACTGAGTCTGG
>JAFSQO010000420.1 GCA_017446645.1 Synergistaceae bacterium
GCCGTTAGTGTTCGAGTCCCTGAGAGTCATTCTTAACTCTAATGCTTCTTCAATCGCAGACTCCATATTTACATTTGCAATTACAACGGGCATGTGTTTAGTCTGTGATGATGTGTCTGAAGCGTCCTGAATGAAGTTAAAGTACTGCTTCACTGTGTCATAAGTCGAGTGTCCGCCCTGCTGAGTCTCGATGTTAAATGTATAGTCAAGCCAGTAATGTCCGGTAGAGTCAAGATGTGCCGAGTATGCTTCCTTCTCAGTGTGATAACGTGCATTCGCTGCCCCTGTGTCGCTGCCTAAATTTATATCGCCTCCGACTGCTTCTGCCATAGTCTGGTTAATGTCCGTCGGTGATCTGAACTGAAATTTAAATTCGCCCGTACCGTCTGCAACGACAAGAAATAACGTGCTGAGTTCGCGGTTCTCTACGATTGAATCATCAGGAGTGCCGTTAAGAATATAAATGCCTTCTTCCTGATTTGACTCGAGAAGATCTGCTGAGACCTGCATTGAGACATCATGATTTGCCCCGAAAGTGTTTGCTCCGCTGCCGAGTCCATTAACGACCATCCATTGATAGCTTTTACCGCTTGGACCGGCTAAGTCATCAAATCGATAACCGTCAGCACCGTATGCTATGTCTTGATACGGTAAAGCAAAAACCGATAAAGCTGCAAGAATAATAATTAATACTCCTGAGCTTTTCCTGAAATTCTTCAAGATTACAACCTCCTAAAAAATTTTATATTTATCGCTAACGGGAACTTGTCCTTCTATTATGAGCTCCCGATCTTCGCCTTTCGACTCTCTCTGCACGGTCTGAACCTGAACTTGAGCCTGCTCTCTCGGAACGTGCTGCACGTCTTGAAGCTCTGGCACTTCGTCTCTCTGATTCTGAGTCTGAGCCTTCTGATTCATGTCCTGAGTCAAAGTTCCCTGACTCTTGCTGATTCAACTCTTCGTCAGTCAACGCGCGCTTTGATTCCGGTTCAATCTTCTTCTTAGGCTTAAACGGCTTCCACATGAGGGCAGTATTAATTAACGAGATATAGTTCAAAGGGTTATCGGCTGCGGCATGTGAAAAGCATTCAATTATCCTGCGTGCATAGTCTGAGTATTTCTTGTCTTCGAGAATAAATGCAAGCTCATCAAGTGCAAGGGCTGCCAATGCATTAGCCGACGGTAAAGAATTCATGTCCTCAGCGGTCTTCATTCTGATAAAGATATTATTATCTTCACCGGAATTCATGAACAAGCCCCCGGACTTCTCGTCAAAAAATTTCTGGATCATCGTGTCTGCAAGTCCTTGAGCCGTCTTAATCCAGTCATTAAGCTGTTTATCTCCTGCACCGAATTTCTTAGAGGCTTTGTAGAGTTCAATTATTCCCCACAAGAAATACGCGTAATCTTCAGCAATTGCGTTAATGTCAACTTTGCCTGCTATCCAGCGTCTTCGCCAATTGCCGTTCTTATCAGGTAATGACTTAACCAAGAATAATGCTGCACGTTCTGCAATGTCCTTCCATTCAGACTGCTCAAAAGCTGACGATGCGCGGGCCAAAGCTCCGATCATTAAGCCGTTCCAGTTCATTAATATTTTGTTGTCGCTGATTAAGTCCGAACGCTTATCACGGGCTTCAAGCAAAAGTTTTCTGCACTCGTAAAGCCTGCGTCCTACTTCGACTCCTTTTATTCCGTAACGTTTAGCAAGTTCCGTAACTGTCGAAGCCTCATAGAGAATATTCCAGCCCATTTGAGACCC
>JAFSQO010000048.1 GCA_017446645.1 Synergistaceae bacterium
CAATATGTACGTGATTGACAGCTTATCTTTCGCAAAGGCTATCGCTTTATCTTTGATAAATTCTTCGATTTCGGGATTCTTCCCACAGACAAATCAGGAGAGTTCCAAACTCAAATTTCCCTCCCCTAATAAGTCTAAGCTGTCCAAAATATTCGTTACCTTAATTCTCATCTCTACATATTTTTCATTCGGAGTTCGTGTAATCTCAATATATCCTCTTTCGTCGTCATCACTTCAGATAATGACATTCCTGAACTTACATACGGATCGGCTTCTGAGGCTTCTAATGCAGTCAAAAAATCATCGACTTCTTTCGGGTCTTTCAGTACTACGTTATGAAATATACTTGATGTCGCCATGTTTGCGCTTCCTCCTTTTATCATGCTCGGTTGATTTGCTGTTATTGTCTTAAATTCTCAGTTCTTGTCAAGATTTCTTCCTAAGTCATGACAGAGTAGAATATTCATTAGTGCCTCTCAAAATCTTTTAAGCCCAAAAACAAAACACACCTAAAGAAACACTTTATTTTGTTATAATAGTACCCAAAAATTGCAAACAAGGAGGTATGTTCATGGCTAAGATAAAATTCAATCTTAATTTCGGCGGCGAACAGATTAGAACCCTCGATGATTTACGTGATAACTTTTCTATTGAGGACGTTCTTGACGTTTACAACAACGGCTTGCTAGTCAAATGGCTCGACGTTCACAATCATAAAGCTGAACTCGCAAAGGTCAATGCTATTCAGGCAGCTGATGCTCGCGGTATTCTCACTGAATTAATCAAGATTTTCGGCATTTCCGATGATCCGTCCGAAATTGAAGAGAGCCTTTCCGTCCTTGATTATCTGGAAAAACGCAAGAAAGTTCACGAAGATATGAAGGCTCATGGTATTCCTGATTATGAGAAGGTGAAAAAGGAACGTGATGAATTAGCACGGCAGGTTGAAGAGCTGAAAGAAGCTCAGTATGCAGCAACTCCTGAAACTGAAATCCGCGAAGAAGCACCAAAACCAGCAAAGAAAAGTTATGATGACCTTGTGCAGGAAATTATCGACAATCATAAAGATTTGCCTCATATCTATGACTGCCTTGATGTGATTACTGCCGATTATTCTGACGTACTGGCAGAAAGATACTCAGAGCTGTTCAATCGCCTTTATAATCATGTTCCTCACGTGTGTTATGCGCTGTTAGGTCATCGTGGAGTAAGGCCATTTTATGCCTTAACACAAGACGAGATAAACAGTGTATATAAAAATAATCTTACGTTCCAAAAAAATTATGGCAGTGATTCTGGAAGGTACGAATGGTATATAGGAGGCTCTCTATTTCTCAAGGATTCTGTTATCAGGGAAAACCGCAAGAAAGTTCCCTCTATTGTGAATGAAAAAATACGCATTATCAATGTGTTCTGGTATCTCACTAGAGACATGTTTACTAGGAAAGTCGTTGATGACATTCACAGAGTTGTACGCAAAGAATACCTTTTCTTGAAAACGTTTGTATGTCGTTTTCCTGAGGGATTGCGGGCAGAAAGACGCGATTGGCTTACTGTTGAACCAGACGATAAAAAGTTCATGCTTTTCTACGGTGATGAGTTTAATTTGTTTGTTGCTGGTACTTACACTCATAACAAGACCATCGAAGCTGACTCTCTTTCACTCACTTTCCCTATTTTTAGCGGAATTGATGCTTTAGCAATTTGTAAACCCTATCAAACGAGTGATGACGAAAAAGGCTTCTGCTACATGGAAGCACGATAATAGAAACGGAGGACTCTAAAATGACAAAATTAATAAAACAGCTTGAGCGAAAAGTAGAGTTTTACGCAAAAAATTACAGAAAAATGAAATCAAAATTTGATACCCTTGCGCAGAAAGTTTCTGAGATAGCAGAAAGACCTTCAATAATATGCGAAGACCGATTGGCTCTCAACGAAGCTATTTTTTCATCTTCAGGTGTAAAGATAACTAGAGAAGTCTGTAACCATGCGTCAGGCAACTAAAACATCAATCACTCACATTTTGCTGACTTTGACGCTGGCGGCTTTGGACTAGAACAGCCTCTCAATCTGCTCAACCTGAGTATTTTTGCCGGGCGTAAGAACCTTAATGTTGACAGAAACGCTTCGTCCCGTGTCATCAGCAGCACTAACAACATGCGAACCATCAGGCATATCATGAAAGAAAGTATTATCCGGTAACGATGTACCTAAGTATTTCCCGTCAATATACCAGAATACATGACCCTCTGCACCTTCGGTTTTCATTGGGATTTTGCGCTCTTTGTCAAACGGTGCCATGAAGTACGATGCTCCCGGAACTGGCGAGATAATTTTCAGGTTCGTGCTGATTTTCCTTACGTTCTCAGTGCGTTTAACGTTGAACTCCGCCGGCAAGCTGACAATGCTGTTACCTGCTTTAATCGTATGCATATCACAAGGCAGAGTCTTCGTTTTCCCGTCAATGAACCACTCGTATTTCTTAACAGGACACAATGCAGTCGGAGGTTTTCCTGACAATGCGCATACTTCATGACGCGACAAGCCTTCAGGTCTCTCGTACCAGCCTGATTTAGGCGATACTACCCTCAAGATTTTCACGGCCACAGGAGCAGATGCCCTCGCCCCTACAAGTCCTGCCCATGATGTGCCGTCTGGATTGCCCGCCCATACTACAACAGTGTAATCCGGAGTCCATGCAGCAGCCCATGCGTCTCTAAGCCCGTAAGAAGTTCCCGTTTTGAGTGCCAGCCGCCATTGACGGCCAAGAGTTCCCCGTGCAAATAATGAAAGCTCCCCGCGATGAATGAGTATGTCGCTAATCAGCCAGCAGCCCGCCTCACTCGCAAGCCTCTCTGAAGTCTGGACGGTCTCCGCAAGAGTCTTTAACTGCCTGTGAATTCCCAGTGACGCAATCATTGTGAACGCCTCAAGTTCCTCAAGCACTGTAACATCACAGCCTCCCAGAATCAGAGAGTCCCCGTAATATTTCGCAGATTGTGAGAGGTGAGAAAATCCTGCCGACCTCATTAACGCCAAAATCCTGTCCTGGCCTGTAGTTCGCAAGACCCTGACAGCAGGAGCATTCAGTGATTCAGATAATGCAGAACGCGCCGTAACTGCCCCCCTGTATTGCAAATCGAAATTCCTTGGTGCCCGTCCAGAAAACGCCGTTGAAGTGTCAGCAAGTAATGTAGAAGGAGTCATCTCGCCCTCGTCAATCGCTGCAAGATAGGCAAACGGTTTCAGAGTAGAGCCGGGAGAACGCGGCGAACGTCCGCAATCAACCCATGATGCAGGGTCAGACCTGTAACTGAATCGGGCATTACCTACCCATGCAATTAAAGCTGCCGTCTTGTTATCGACTATGCCTGCCGAGAGTGTAATATCGCTTGGGAAATCACTGAGTGACTCTCTCAAAATTGACTCTAAGTTCGTCTGGGTTTCGAGATTCAGAGTCGTATCAAATCTTCGTGAGTTATCTTGAGTCTGAGATAATACAAGCTCTGAAAAGTGCCATGCCCTTGAAGGCAGCTCGAATTTCCTTCTGGGCAGTTCTTCAAGGATAGCGCGTTGTGCCTCGTCATGAGTGAAAATCTTTTTGCGTTCCATTAGCCTGATTATCTCATTGCGGCGTTTCATTGCTGCTTCCGGTTTCGTGTCAGGTCTGTAAAGTGTCGGACCTTTGAGCATTCCGATTAGCAAACATGCTTCACCGGGTGAAATCTGTGATGCAGTCTTGCCGAAATATATCAGTGATGCCGTCTGAACCCCCCTGATATTGCCCCCGAATGGTGCGCGGTTGAGGTAGCATTCCAGAATCTTTTGCTTCGTGAGTTCAAGCTCAAGTTTCATGGCCATTATGAACTCGCGAATCTTTGTTGCAGGTGTTCGTTTTCTGCCTTCCTGTTCTGAGATAGCAAGCCTTATAACCTGAGTCGTTATCGTTGAGGCCCCTGAGACTACTTTACCCCTGAATAAATCCTGAGCAGCTGCCCTGAGCAATGCAAGAGCATCAATGCCAACATGACGAAAGAATCTGCCGTCCTCTGCGTTTACGGCCACTAAGGGGAGCCACTTTCCCATTTGTTCGAGGGGTATGGGTATCTGCCACTCGGAAGCCTGAGAGAGCCTGACGTGAAACAATTTCCCGTTAGAGTCATAAAGTGCCGGTGAGCCGAATATAGTCGTAACTCTGTCAGGGTTGACATCTATATTCAGCCACAACCAGCCAAACATAATTACAGGAACCAGAATCAGAAATAATATGACCCTTCGCATTACTTTATTACTTTACTTACTACTTACTATGAAGAGCAAGAATATCCAGGGTGTAGCCTGCAATATTGTTGCTGTGGTCGCCGATTCTCTCAAGGTTACTCAAGAGGGTAATGAAGTTCACGCCCTTCTCCGGGTCGCACTCGCCCCTATTGAGCCTGTCAATGTGTTTCTTTCTGTAAGTGCGTTCCTGAGTGTCGATTTTCTTCTCAATGTCCCTGATAACCTGCCATGCCAGAGTTGAATTCTCATGTTCTATTGAAGATAACGAGATTTCTATTGCAGCGTGAGTAGTCTCGTACATGTCCCTGAATTCTTCGATAGCTTCAGCAGATAAATAATTATTCATGACATCGCAGCGTTCCATTAAGTTTTCGCCCCTGTCTCCGATTCGTTCTAAATCAAGAGAAGCATTGACGTAACAGCCCAGTACTGTCGAAACTTCGTCTGAAACTCCCCTTTGCCATATTTCCGAAGCATAGGACGATATGGCACTGGTTAATTTGTTGACGCTGTCCTCCATTGAGTCAAATTTTTTGCGTCTCTCTTCGACTTTATCAACAGAGAACTCAAAGAAAGTATCATGAATCAAGTCAAACATGCTGTCAATAATCCTGCCCATGTGAAGCAGCTCATCTTTTACTGCCTCAACTGCGCTTGCTGTCGAGATATTAATTAACGTTGGGTCAAGATACATTATGTCTTCGGGTTTGTCCTCCGGGTTTAACGGGATAATAGCAGAGATTAACTTCGCCAGCAATGACACGAACGGGAAGAATATTACAGTATTCAAAACATTAAAGATCGTGTGAGCGTTTGCTATCTGTCTGCCTATGTCCGGTGAACTCCATAAAACTATTTCGCGGTAAATCGGGAAAGCCAGAAGAAATATAATCGTTCCCAATGTGTTAAATAAAACGTGAGCAGCAGCAGCCTGTTTTGCCGGACGTGAAGCCCTCATTGCAACGACTATAGCCGTGAGGGTTGTGCCGATATTGTCTCCCAAAATTATCGGGATAGCTGCATCGAGACCTATTAATCCCTGAGAAGCTACTGCCATAGTCAAGCCTATTGTAGCAGCACTTGACTGGATTAATATAGTCAATATCATACCGGCGAGGACTCCTGTTAATGGGTGCTGGCTCAACATCAGGAGCAAATCCCTGTGTTGTGAAATTAGGTGAGTTGCACCTCCCATTGTTTTCATGCCCATGAAGAGAAGACCCAAGCCAACGATACCGCTTGCAAAATACGAAATCTGTTTGGTCTTGCTGAACATTGACAAAGCTACCCCCAGAGCTATCAGGGGCAATGCAAATGCTTCGATTTTGAAGGCTATGATCTGTGCAGTGATTGTCGTACCGATGTTGGCTCCCATTATTATCCCTATTGCCTGATTCAGGGTAAGCAAACCGGTATTCACAAAGCTTACTGTCATAACTGTAGTGCCTGTGCTTGACTGGATTAAGACAGTAACGAGAATTCCAACGAAGATGCCCCTTAACGGAGTCTTTGTCAACGTGCCTATGAGCTGCCTCATCTTGTCCCCTGCAATGAACTGGAGGGCCTCGCTCATCAACTTAATGCCATAGAGGAATAACGCTACACCGCCTGCGATGTTAAAGAATGAATTAATATCCAAATGATAAATCCTCCCTGAAAAATTTTTATTCTTAATATATTATTCTTACATAAGAGTATAGCATTAACAGGGAGGCTTTGTACGTTACTGTTTCTGTTTTTTAGCCCCTGATAACTTCGAGGGCACTGTTCCACATGTCGCGCCCTGTCGTAACAACGCTCAAGTTTGCCTCATAAGCTCTGCTGGCTACGAGCATATCAGTCATTTCACGAACAAGATTCACATTAGGATACGCAACATAACCGTCTGCATTTGCGTCAGGGTGATCCGGCTGATAAGTCATTCTAGGTGCTCCATTATCTTCAGTGATGCCTATGACCCTCACTCCGCCGATGTCATGATAGCCTCCCAGTGTCTCGTCAAGCATTTCGGCAAAGACGGGGACTCTGCGCTTGTAAGGCCCTCCTGCTTTAGTCCTGGTCGTGTTGATGTTGGCCAGGTTCGACGAAATTGTGTCCATCCAAAGCCTGTGAGCAGTTAGTGAACTTCCTGCAACTTCCATGCTGTCAAAGATTTTCATGATTGATTACCTTCCTGCTATGACGGATCTTAATGTCGTGAGCTTTGTTGTTGCTATTCTCATGAATGCCGAGTACATCATTCGGGTCTCTGACAGTACTGCCATCTCGCGCTCAGGGTCTACGTTGTTTAAGTCAAGCCTGTAGCGTTCGTCCATTATCTTGAAGTCAGCCGCATGAACATCGCTGATTTTCAAGGGAGCCGAAGGGATATGCGACTTGTCAGTTACTG
>JAFSQO010000421.1 GCA_017446645.1 Synergistaceae bacterium
CTTGGCGGATCCAGCGGCGGATGCGATGCAGGTTTCGGAGCATTAGCACTTGCACTTGCAGCATCAATGATATTTGTTAGAAAGCGTTCATAAAGACTGAACAGCATTCTTTATAGAGCACTTAACGCAGAAGTTAGCTCCCAGGAGTAACATCCTGGGACCTTTTTTTACCTGTATCTCGAACAACGCGCCTTTATTCCACAGTTAAATATTCTTGTGTATAATAGTAACAAATTTTATTATTATTAATGGAGGTATCAGACAATGAATACAGCCGTAATGGAAAAATTCGACAGTGATGTTCAGGAATCGGCACAGGTAAAGTATAAAGTTGTCGATGATGAAGAATTACGTAAAGTATCACGCAGGCTTATCGAGAAACATAGAAAAGCATACGAGGCACTTGCAAATGCATGATCTTGAAACTGAAGTGAAAGTATTAACGATTGAGCAGGTAATCGGGCTTCATTCCGAGATTGTGAGTGAATCAGGAGGCAGTGACGGCATTAGAGATATGGGATTGCTTGATTCTGCCGTTAATGCCCCTTTTCAATCCTTTGGAGGCTATGATGTTTACCCGACAATTTACGAGAAGGCTGCACGGCTTGGCTTTGGTCTGGCGCAAAATCACGCATTCATTGACGGAAATAAAAGAATTGCTGCTCATGCTCTTCTTTCTTTCTTGTCAATTAACGGTATTGAAATCGATTGTACGGAATTTGAATTATTTTCAGTGTTCTATAAACTTGCTTCTTCTGAAATAACCTTTGAGGATCTCGTGAAGTGGCTGAGGACTCACGAGTCTCATTAAGTCACGAAAAAATTTTTTGTATTCATTATGTTTAACCCATTTCTTTTATTGCCGTTGATGGTTTGCGCTTATGAAGTGCTGAGTATGATATTGCCTTTGAGAATGTCATTGCCTGCGAAAATTCTTGCCTCGCTGATTCTTATTGCGGGTCTCACGAGAATCTTTCTGCTTCACAGGACACCCAGCGGCTTCGAGATGTACGAGCTGCCTCATGCCTTGATGGTCGTTGTAACTGTAATCTTTAACTTCATAATCGTAACTCTCTTCTTATTATTAATGAAGGATTTCTGTCAATTATTTTGCAGATTAATTCTCCGTAAGCCTTTCCCGAATTATCATGCCTCGCTGTTTGTCTTCTCGATTGCATTATGCGCGACACTTTACGGTACTTACGAGGGACTCAGGCTGCCTGACGTTAAGACTCACGAAGTTGCTATAAAGAATCTTGGCCGTGAATTTGATGGCTTCAAGATTGCCATGATAGTAGACATTCACGCAGACTCTTTAACTGACCGTGAATTCGTTGAGAGCCTAGTGGAGAGAACGAACGCATTAGAGCCTGATTTAATCTTAATGCCCGGTGATTTCGTTGACGGAACAGTTGCAGCAAGGAGCAGTGACTTGAGACCATTAAAGGATTTGCACTCAAAATACGGAGTGTACGGGACAACAGGCAATCATGAATATTATTACGACTTTTACGGCTGGCAAAAGGAACTTCCCAGACTTGGAATCACCATGCTCAACAACGAACACATAATCATAACATCAGGAGATTCGCAACTCATCATCGCAGGAGTCCCGGACCAGACAGGGAATGATCACGACACGGCTTTGGCAGTGAAAGATATTCCGGGAAATTCGCCGGTTATCTTAATGGATCACAGACCGTCAGAAGCACCGGAGAACTCGCAGCATAAAATAGACTTGCAGCTATCAGGGCACACTCACGGAGGACAGATGCCGATACTTTACTGGATAGTGAGAAAATTTAATCGGGGCTTCGTACGGGGCTGGTACGATGTCAACGACATGAAGCTCTTTGTCAGTCCCGGTACGTCGCAGTGGAACGGCTTTGCTTTAAGGTTATTTGACCCTGCTGAAATCAGTTTGCTCGTTCTGAAGGCGAAACCCTGAGAGTCCCGGGATTCGTATAAGTTACAAGGGCTACTGTTCCAGGCACTGAGCGAATATATTTGCGTTCTGTATAATCGATTGGAACTGACGCAGCATTTTTCCCGGAAGAGTGCAGGGCAGCAAGTGAAGCAGCGTACTCTAAGACATTGCGTTTTTCGTTTTCGAGTTCCGAGCGTTTTACCCCCTTAATTATTACGTGAGCACCCGGCATTTCGTGGACGTGCAGCCAAATATCTTCGGGTCTTGCGAGCTTGAATGTTACGTGTCTGTTGCCCTTTGCCGAGAGTCCTACAAGGATATTCGCACCTTCATAATTTATGTTTAAGTGAGACGGAGCTTTCTCTTGCTGAGTCTTCTTGCGTTTTGCCGGGAAATTTTTTTGCTCAGGGTTCAGCCACTCGTTTAAATCTTTCACTGATTGAGCAAAATTTTCAGGTTCATTAATTGACTCCAGCAGGGCGTGCTGTTCGTTGAGTTCTTGAATCGCTGCCCTGATTGACTCAAGATTTGCATTAATCTCGTCGGGATTGCCTTTTGCTTTACGATAACGCTTGAAATATTTTTCCGCATTTCGTGAAGGCGATAACTCAGGATCAAGTGTAATCGCTAGCTTGTTGCCTTCCCAGTCTGTGAGGGTAATATTCTCTGCCCTCTTTGGTATCTCGTAAATGTGAGCCAAGATCGCCTCGCCCTTCTGCCTGAAGATTTCTGACTCCTGACACTCTTTAAGCTGCTTGAGAAGACCGTCCCTGTGACGTTCGCGGGATTTTATGACTCGTTTAATCTTCGCGTCAATCTCGTGCAGAATCTTTTCGCGTCCCTTATTCAGTAAAGGGATTAAGACTCCGTGACGTGATGCAGTTAATGGGTCATTGCCAAGCTCAATAACTCCGTCAAAGCAAAAATCTAACCGGGTCAAATAATTATTCTTAGCGATTAACTTGCAGGGCGTATCGATAACATTTTCGTCAAGAAGTTTCGTCAATCCCGACAGCCAGGACTCCGGAGCGCGTTCCTCCCAGTGAGCCTGAATTAGCCTCGCTAAAGGTCTGCCGATGCCCTTAATATTCTGAACGTCCTCAAACTTGAGTGCATTAATATCATGAATATTAATTCCCTCGAAAGCAGGCGGAGCATTATAAACATGACCAGGCAATATAGTCCTGAAGCGATTTACGTCCGGTGTCGAATGTCTTGCTGCCTCGTCTATCCTGTGAGAGTCGTCAAGAATCAGGAAATTTGCTACTGGTTCAGTGATTTCGATTACCAGAAAATAATTCACGCTGACTCCTGCTGCTACTCTTCGTCTTGCTGAGAATTCTAATATTCTGTCGTTGTTGAGCTGTCTGACCTCGTAAAGTTCGCCGCCGTGAGAGAGACGACTCTTTAACGCCTCAGCCATTGGTGAACGCCCTGAAGAATTTTCGCGAAGGGCATTGATTTCTGATTGAGAGGCAAAGCAAAGTCCCGA
>JAFSQO010000422.1 GCA_017446645.1 Synergistaceae bacterium
GCAGCATCGGGCGGGCTTGTTTACTCGTCAGCATTTGATGTCCAGGATATTATTGACGCTGATAAAGTGAGAGCTTCATACGGGACATACGACACTACAAATACAGTTGTAGTACACTTAACGTTTGACGGCGATGAGACTACAAAAACCATGTACGACAAATTAAAAGCTCAGGCAGCAATAGACCCTGAAGTGTTTGTGCCTATTGACGTTGAAATGAGATATGATGAAGACAGCAGCGTCAAGGATGCATACCCTGAAGTAATCTTTTACGCTTATAACACCGAATTTACTGCGGAGGCACTTACCGAACTCTTTGAGAAATTCGACACTATGACAGATGAGGAAATAGAGCGATATTTCAAAGAAAGAGATATTGACCGCATTAACAACGGTTTCCTGAGACGTAATGTTTCGTTATTCCCAGGCGAGACAACAAAATTTACGATTCACCTGAGACCGAGTGCTGTACTCTTAGACGACGATCACGTGCCTATCTTTGAAGTGTATATCCCGGCATTGGCACCGGAATTAAATATCAGCTCTTCTGACGTGGAACCTGAAGGCAGGGACTGGGGCGACTTCCAGTACATG
The DNA here is from genome assembly GCA_017446645.1 of Synergistaceae bacterium. GTDB lineage: Bacteria > Synergistota > Synergistia > Synergistales > Aminobacteriaceae > JAFUXM01. Next base: position 595 of record JAFSQO010000422.1, read on the forward strand.
ATTGAGTCAGGCGATGAGAATATCTCGGACGATGTAATGCCTCTTGGCTCAAACAGCGGAGGTTGTGATGTCGGCTTCTCTGTGTTAGGATTTGGGATTTTGTCAGCAGCGTTAATTTTCAGGCGTAAAAGCAGATAGGCAATGCTTCAAAAATTTATGCGTGTGATTATTAACATGCGGTCTTGACAAAAAATTTTTAACGTCTTCAGGAGTGTCGATGTCATCAAGCTCGTTAGCAAGCCTTATGGTGAATCCGGCCTCCTGAAGATTTTTTACAGTAGCATCAAGGACGCTTGAATTTCCCCATTGAGTCACGTTAAATGCTTCAGGTATTGCCCTCCTCATTGCTATCAGCCAATAGCCCCCGTCAGGTGAAGGTCCTAACACGCAATCATAGTTATCAAGCATGGCAAAAGCCTCGATGATATACTCGTACTTTATCGCAGGAATGTCGCTGCCGATTAATGCAACACGTTTATAGCTTGACTCCGAGACTTCTTCAATCGCGTTAAGCATTCTGACTCCGAGTGAGCCTTCGGACTGTCTGCGGGTTATGAATCTCTCCGGCAAAAACTTTTTGTAGTCTTGAATATCTCCTGAACCTGTCCAGTAAAGAAATATTTGCGTTGATTCAGGGAGCTTGATTAATTCGCCGAAAATGTCCTGCCACATCGCAAGCATTAATCCTTCTCTCTGAGAGTCACTCAATAATGGAGCCAATCTAGTCTTGATTTCATGGCCTACGGGTAATCTTGAGAAAATTATCAAAGCGTTATTTTCCATGATACATATACCCCAGAAATTTCGTAGGACAGCCCAGAATATAAAGAGCTTTAATTACGTTCATCTTGAGCCAGGTCTTGAATCGCCCGTGAATTATGTAGCGTCTCGCCGAAGTTTTTATCACCGTGTCGAGTGCGCGGATTTTTCCCTGACTGTGAAGAGTGCGAAGTCTCCGTGAAATCTCCCAATCTTCCATAAGTGCAATATTAGCGAAGCCTCCGAGTTCGTCAAAAATATCTTTACGCAAAAATAATCCCTGATCTCCGAAAATTAAGCAAAAGTCCTTAGCTCTTGTATGTGAAGTCCTTGCTATGAAGTTCATGAATTTATCATCAGCATCATAGAACTCAAGCCTGAAAAAGCCCCCGACTGCTCCGTCATTGATTGCATGATTTATATCACAAAGGCTCGTTGCTAAAATTTTCGAGTCAGCATGAACGAACCATAACACTTGGCCTTGAGCTATCTTTGCTGCTGCATTCATCTGGAAGGCCCGGCCCCGTGCTGAGACAATCACCGTAACGCCGAGATCTTCTGCAAGTTCTCGTGTCTTGTCAGTGCTGCCTCCGTCAGAGATTATGATTTCCTTTTCGCCTTCGAGTCCCTGAAGTGAAGCGATTAACTGCGCGATATTATTTTCTTCGTTCAGGACAGGGACAATGACCGAGACCATTTTACGTTGTTGCTCCCCCGCAGCTTGAGCCGCTCCCAGCAACACAGGCATAGCAGTGATTAGCAAACTTTATTTTACGGGGCGTTAATTGCGCAATGTCGTTTACATCACAAATATTTTCGGGGCCGTTGATTACGAGTCCTAATGGCTGGTTGAAGTCGCAGTCGTACAATTTCTCGTCATAACCTACAGATAGCTGGAACCTGCACATCATCACGGGCAATGCTTCAGGGTTGAATGAGTCAGACAGCCGCTTCATGTAGCGTTCATAATTGCCTGACCTGTGAAGAAATTCGCCGAACCTTCCGATTGGGTTATTAGTGATGACGAAGAGATTTGTGAACTCTATGCCGTACTCTGAATGAAGACGCGATTTGTATTCTTTCTGCAAGCTGCTTTGACTCGGCGGAAGAAAGGCTCCTCCTGGATTGTAAACGAGGTCGAGCGGTAAACTTTTCCCGTAACCCAGGGCGTTCAGCTTTTGCAGCATTGAGATTACAGCCTTGAAAGTTCCCTTACCTCTTTGTCGGTCGCAGTCATTTTCGGAATAATAAGGCAGTGAGCAGACGATCTCGACTCCGCATTCTGCTAAGAATTCAGGCAAGTCCTGATAACCTGCCTCAGTCATGATTACGAGATTGCTTCGGGTCATTACGTGAACTCCGGTTTTACACGCTTCATCAACAAGCCAGCGATACTTCGGATTCATTTCGGGTGCTCCGCCGGTTATGTCAAGGGTCTTGAAGTTTGGCAGGAGTCTTATCACTTGCTTCATTGTCTCAAGGCTCATGAGTTCCCTGCGATTTGACCCCGCGCTTATGTGGCAGTGCTTGCAGGCGAGATTGCAGAGGCTCCCGACGTTTACCTGCAAGGTGTTTAGAGTCTGCGTGAACTTGAGGGACTCATCGTTAATCATGCTCTCGAAAGGCTTAATCACATCGATAACCCCTTCACTACGTTTTTCATTTGGACTCCGTGAACTAACGAGGCTCCTCCCCTGAGTGCGCAGGCTACGTGAACGGCTTCGGTCATCTGTTCTTCGTTGGCTCCGTTTTCGAGGCAGCTCTGAGTATATGCGTCAATGCAGTACGGGCACTGGACGGCGTGAGCTACGGCAAGGGCGATCAATGCCTTCTCGCGCTTGGTTAA
>JAFSQO010000423.1 GCA_017446645.1 Synergistaceae bacterium
CCTGCTCAAACATCAGCGACTCTATTTTCATGGCTGGCAGTGCAGTTTTCGCGAGTGTGTTAATTTCTCTGGGGGTAAGTATTCCTCAAATATTTTTATCAATGGGACCGGCTACGTTTATAGTCGGGCTTCTTGTATCGAGATTATAAATTTTTTGCAGGTCAGTATGTATAACTTTTACCGGCCTGCATTAGTTACTTTATTCACCGTCAGGAGCATCGGGTCTCATGATTCGAATCGCCTCTTCCTGGAACCAGTCATACATATTGCGTTTCTGTTCTTTCTGATTCCTGAGCCTCTCAATACTCGAACCGAGAATATATAACGGATTAGCAGGGTCAATTAAATCATGCCCCCATTGCCTGAAGGTCTTAGTGAGAGCGTCAAGCTGTGATTCAGTGTCCGTGACGAATGCCAGCAAAATCCAGTCCTCGTTCTCGTCATGGTCAATGTCAAACCAGCCTGGTAAAAAGATTCTGCGCTGTTCAGTCAGGAAAATGTGCAGCTTCCCAATGAACGGCAATAAATCTTCGGGGTTGTTGGGATTCCAAACTTTCTGGACGAATAATCTATCAGCGTCGAGAAACTTATATTTATCCGAGTCCAATTGCTCGTAGTTCTTATAGTGGTTGAAATCGGCACGGCTTCTCAGGACGAAATCTACAATCAAGGAACCGTAACGCAAATTATTTTCTCTCGCCCACGCGTCTAAACCAGCTTGACCGGGAGCGGGCAATTTTCGGGCAGCAACTCCGAAATTGGGAAATGCTTCAAGAAACTTTTTTATTTCAGGAGCTTCAGGCCATGTTGCTTTGACGCGTTCACCTTCAAACGTGAAATATTTATCGTCAGGAAGGCACGGCATTATCGGAAAAATTTCTCGTGTCGTAACTTCCTTTATTCCCCAGTCGGTCAAAAATGCCCTGTCAAGAAACTGGGTCATTCTGTTCAGCTCTAACATCTCGTGCGCCCTGAATGAGTCAATAATCACCTCGCCTGCCGGGGTGTGAGGCATGTAAAGCTCATCTTCGACTCTTTCACGGGTTCTTATTCCCTGGGGAGTCAAGACGTAACCTGAAGAAATTTGCATTAAATCCCCTGACTCTGCAAGACCATGCAGCTTTTCGGGATTTTCACCGGCTATGATGACCGTCTCCTCGTCCCAGACTGGTAAATGCGAATTGAATAACAGTAATAAATCTTCCATCTCTTTAAGTAAGACCCCCCTAAATCCCCCCTTATCAGGAGGGACTTGCTGCTCCACTCGCTTGTTAAGGGCAATGACACGGCATGTGCCATGCGCGAAGCCGGGAGGAGCCGGGGGTGAGGTTATTCTCTATGCTAAAGCGTTCTGAACGTCTGCTTCTGTCTTGACTTCTTTGACTTCAGCGACAACGCCCTTCTTAATCACTGCAATTGCCGGAAGTTTCCCTGCAAGTCCGAGTTTTTCCGTCATTCTTGCGTTACGATAGCCGTCAATGACAGGTATCTTGATGCCCTTGGACTTCGCACAGCTCTCTGCACAGTTTGAGAGTTTGACCTGCTCCTGCTCAATGCTTGAATAGAAGAACGCTTTGACCTCTTCAGGCTCAAGCAACGTAGTCTTAAGGTGTAACTGCTCATTGATGTAACTTGATGCTGCCATAGCTGCGACTGCTCCGTCAGCTGCTGCTGTGATGACCTGACGAAGGTATTTGCTCCTGACATCACCTGCTGCAAATATGCCTTCTACTGAAGTCTCCATGTGGTCATTGGTGATGATCCAGCCGCCCTTTTCTGCCTTAACGAGACCCCTTACGCACTCATCATCGGGTTCTTGGCCTACGAACATGAATACGCCTGCAACGGGTAAATTTGTGATTTCGCCGGTCTTGACGTTCTTAAGGACAAGATTCAGATTTCTCATGTCTTCCTCGTCCTCTGGTTCTCTGTCCTCAATTTTTTCGACTACTGAGTTATAGACGGGTTCGATCTTGGGATTCGCGAGGGCCTGAGCAATGGCCGCCCTGTCTGCCCTGAATTCGTCTCTTCTGTGAATGATAGAAACTTTTGAGGCGAACTTTGTGAGGTAACCGCCCTCTTCGACTGCAGTGTTTCCGCCGCCGACAACTGCGACCTCTAAATCCTCAAAGAATGCACCATCACAGACTGCGCAGAAACTTACGCCCTGACCGATATGCTCTGCTTCACCCTCACAGCCGAGTCTCCTGAAGTGGGCACCTGTTGCAACGATGATTGCCTCTGCTTCGATCTCGTTGGACTCGCCGCCTTTAGTTGTGATTACTATTTTCTTGTCGCCCCGTAATTCGACTTTGGAGCTATCGACCATGCGGATTTCAGTGTCGAACTTGAGAGCGTGATCCTTGAGCAAGTTGCCAAGCTCTGGGCCTGTTGCATGAGCTACACCGGGGTAATTTTCGATTTCGTCAGTAATGTTAATCTGACCGCCTGTTGCTGCCCTCTCAAGGACAAGGACATCAAGACCTGCGCGTCTTCCGTAAATGGCTGCGCTCATACCTGCGGGACCTGCTCCGATTATAACTAGTTCGTGTTTTTCCATTGATGACATAATAAATACTTCCTTTCGTGATAAAAATTATTTTCCTTCGACTTGTTGAATTGCTTCCTTCATGTTGATAGAAAGATTTTTGTCATTAAAGCTCTGACGGTCGGGAACTATCA
>JAFSQO010000424.1 GCA_017446645.1 Synergistaceae bacterium
GCAGGCAAGATGACAACCCGTGAAGCAGTAGAAGACTTTTTATCGCGAGTCAGACTACAAGTTGAAACAGCTTTTGAGGCTCAAGTTAAGCGCGGTGCTATTCAACCGGTTTAACAAACTAATAGCGGGGCATTCGTGCTCCGTTGCATTTAAATTTAACGGAGGTGAAATTTTTATGAACGTACAGCTTGCAAATACTTATGATCCGTCAAAAAATTATGGCGTATCTCACTGGTATGCATCACCAAAACTTGACGGCGTAAGAGCAGTATTTATCCCAGAAAAGGGACTTTTGACGCGGAATAATAAGCCCCTGAATGGGTTTGCTGACATGTGTAAGGCTCTCGAAAAAATTTGCAGGGAATGCTCGCTAACTTTCATTGACGGCGAACTCGTTATCAAAGGCAGGAGCTTTCAGGCTTCACAGGGCGTTATCCTTGCGAATGAACACAGCGATAAATCACTGGCAGAGTTTCATGTTTTCGCTGTCGGAGGCGATTTTGCAAACACTGCGTTAATGTTGCAGGCAATCCCGGAAGACACTCAGCACAATATTTTCCGCGTTGAATCCGAAATTATCCCGAACACTTTTAAGGCTGTCGAACAGGCTTGCGACAACTTCACGGCTATGGGATTTGAGGGCGTAATGCTCCGTAATCCTGAGAATGCTTATTTTGACGGCAGAAATGATGACCTGTTAAAGTACAAATTCTTCAATGAAGCTGATTTAGAGATTATCGAAGTCCGTGAAAAGAGCGTTACTGTTCAGGGCAACATAAACGGCGTTGCTGTCAGGTCTAACGTCAGATTCAGCGGGCAAAAATCAACCGGCGAATTCTTGTCAGTCAAGTATCAATCAATCACAGAAAAAGCAGGCAAGGACGGATTTTACAGCCTTAGATTTCCCAGTGCAATCGGGATTAAATACGACAGAGATTTACAGGCTGAGGGCGTTGCAGTTCCTGAAGTCAAGGCCAAGACCAAATCTGAGGACAGGGCGAGGGGTCTCACGTATTACAAGAACGGAATTGTTGAGGCAGTCTTCAACGTCAAATTACTCTATCGCAGAAAGAAGGCTGCATCAAAAGCTGAAATGTCAGGCTGGAAAAATAAACTTTTTCAGTGCAGGAGCATTCAGGAAGGCAAGGACTTGATTGCAGAGTTGAGGCTCACCATTCCGAAGATTATGGAATTCGCAAAATATTTAGGGGTGAAGCTGAAGGGCTGTAAGTATCTCAAGGCCGAGATTGTGAGATGGCTAATTGAAGCAAGTTTAGGTGCAAAGTTAAGGGCTGAAAAATGGCTCAAATTCGTAATCAAAAGGGGAATTAAGATGACCAAAAATGAAATATTCTCGTCTATCAGGGCTTTACGCAGGGAACTTGACGAACTCGAAAGCAAAATTTTTGCGCTGGAAGAACCTCAACCCGTTCAACATGCAGTCACTCAAGGCCAAGACAGGGACGAATGGCTCACGGCTAAGGAAGTCTGCAAGGCCCTAAAAATCAGCATGACTACTTTCAACAGGCAGATTCAGGACGGCAATTTACCGGAAGGCTTCGAGGTTTCGCCGCGATCTAAACGCTGGAAATTATCAGAGATTGAGGCATGGCAGGAAGCTAAGAAACAAGGCTCCGTGAAAATTCCTCAAATCGTAGAGAGTCAAAGGCGCGTAAGAGGTTCCAAAGTCAAAAAGTACTGGGAGCTGCAAAGTGTCGGTGCTTAATTTCACAGGAGGTCATAACATGCTGCTTACACTAAAAAGCCCCCGCCATCAAGACGGGAAGCATTTTGCTCATTGTGTTGCGAGTGCAAGAGCTGACAACTACAACACTCTGAAACACTTTGAGCGTGAATATTTTAGCACATCTCGGAGGTCTGATCGTGATTAATTTGCTTTCGGATCGCTGGGAGTATTTCAGAAATCCTGAAGGGACTTACTCGATTTTCCCGGCTGGAAGGATTAATGCGCCTGTCATCGCTGAAGTCAAGAGTGATTCTGAAACGCTTGCAAAGGTAATCGCTGCTGTTCCGGAATTGCTTGTAGCAGTGAAACAGGGCATAGAAATAATGCGTGCTACACGGAGTTATTTATCAAGTCACGGCCTCACTATTCGGGATATTAACGAGATTATCGGGGCTTATGACGAACTGATTTACAGGCTTGAAGATGAACAAGTCTGAACGGAAATTTTACGCAAGATTAAAACGCATAACACGCTGGCACACACTCGCGGGCAAGTTAAGCGACTTTGAAGGTGTAATTAACGATTATGACGCTGCTACACCGGAGGAGATACGCAAGTTGAAATTTATTCATGAGAGGCTTTACGAGTGTTACAGGCTGGCGAAGAATTTTTTAGAGGAGATTGAAATGTCATGAGACCGAGCAAAGATGAATATTACCTGAATATCGCTGAAACTGTCATGCAACGCTCAACATGTTTAAGGCGCAAATACGGCAGTGTAATCGTCAAGAACGACGAGATTATTGCAACAGGCTATAACGGTTCACCGAGAGGCGAAATTAATTGCTGTGATACCGGCAAATGCTTAAGACAAGAACAGAACATACCTCACGGAGAACGCTATGAGTTATGCTGCAGTGTTCACAGTGAAGCTAATGCGATTATCAGCGCGTCAAGGCGGGATATGCAGGGGGCTACGTTATATCTTGCGAGTTCGGAACCTGACGCAGAACCCTGTGACATGTGCAGAAGGCTAATCAAGAATGCAGGGATAACACAAGTTATTACCCGCGAAAAAATTACGGAGGTGTAATCATGAACGAGAAATTCACGCAAGGCAAGTGGCAGGCGAATTTTGACACTGGGAATATCTACGGAGTAGAAAAGGGTAAAGATTGTACGACAATCGCAATGGTTAATCACTTATGCCCCGATGAGGAGTACGAAGCAAATTTGCGATTATTCACTCATGCAAAGGAAGTATATTTTCTCCTGTGGAAAGCAAGACTTTCTGCTGACTCTCATTTACGTAAGGATATAGAAGAAGTGTTGCGTGAGATTAATCCAGACTTCGATAAA
>JAFSQO010000425.1 GCA_017446645.1 Synergistaceae bacterium
CGATCCTTCAATGCCAGAAATGAACGACACTGCAAAGGCTTTCACTATCGAGTGGAATAAAATTCACCCCGACAAAGCCCCTAACGTCAACTGCGCACTTGGTTATGACTGCTACATCATGCTGAAGGACGCAATCGAGAGAGCAGGAAGTGCTGAACCTGAGAAAATCCGCGATGCCCTTGAGACAATTAAGGATCTTCCGACAGTTACAGGCATGACGACGATTAACGCTACTCATGACGCAGAAAAAGACATGGGAATCGTTGAAATCCGCAACGGCGCGAAAACTTTCTTGGGAATAGTAAAACCCGAAGTATAAACCCGTCCTGTAAAGTGTGAAAATTTTTAGGGGAAGGGTGAAATTGCTGCCCTTCTCCATTTTTATTTTACTCTTTTAGTGAGACCCCTCTAAATCTCCCCTTCACAGGGGCGACTTCTTTTCCCCTCGCCTGGTAAGGAGAGGGGGCAGGGGGTGAGGTCTTCTACAAATGGATTAAGGAGGATGATAAATTTTGAATCTCAATATATTTATTCAACACTTTATTAACGCCCTGAGTCTTGGTTCTCTCTACGGCCTTGTTGCTGTAGGCTACACGATGGTCTACGGGATTTTGAGACTTATAAACTTTGCTCACGGTGATATATTCATGCTCGGAGCGTACTTCGTTTATTTTGCTACGATCGTGTATAAATTACCCTGGGCAGTCGGCGTTGTCATAGCGATAATCTTGACGACTGTATGCGGACTCTTAGTTGACAGGATAGCGTACAAGCCCCTTCGTGAAGCTCCCCGAATTTCTGCTCTAATCAGCGCAATCGGAGTTTCTTTCTTTATCGAAAACTTCGCAGTAGTCGTCTTTACTGGAATGCCCCGCCCTGTCGTTCAGCCAAAAATCTTAATGGAACCGATTATCTTATCAGGTGACATCAGGCTGATTCCTTTAGGGATTCTCGTTCCTGTAGTAGCGTTTGCCTTAGTCGGTGCTCTGTTATGGCTGTTGTACTGCACCAAGCCGGGACTTGCAATGCGTGCAATCTCGTTCGACATTGAGACTACACGAATGATGGGAGTTTCCGTAAACAAGATAATAGCCCTGGCCTTTGGACTTGGCTCGGCACTCGCAGCAGTCGCGGGAATAATGTGGGCTTTGCGTTATCCCAGAGTCGAGCCTTTCATGGGAATGACTCCAGGCATCAAGGCATTCATCGCAGCAGTCTTCGGAGGTATTGGCTCAGTACCCGGCGCAATGATTGGCGGGTTGATTCTGGGATTTGTCGAGATTATGTCAGTTGCTTTCTTCCCGACTCTGTCAGGTTACAAAGATGCCTTTGCTTTTATGCTGTTGATTCTGATTCTGCTATTCAAGCCAACCGGTTTGTTAGGTGAGAGACTGGAGGACAAGATATAATGCGAAGAGCCAGAAATTTATTGCTTACGATTATAAGTGTAGTGTTATTTGCCTTCTTTCTTTACGAGGCTCCGGAACTACTGAACGGTTATTGGCAGAGAATCCTGAATCTGATAGCGATTAATGCGATACTTGCCCTGAGTCTTAATTTGATTTACGGAATGACGGGAATGTTCTCGCTTGGCCATGCGGGATTTATGGCTATCGGTGCTTACGTCTCGGCTCTCTTGATTCTGACTCCTGCACAGAAAAATGCTATGTGGATTCTTGAAGATATTTACCCTTGGCTGTTGCAGGTCAATGCTCCGTTTATAGTGTCGATTATAATTGCGGGACTGGTTGCTGCGTTTTTCGGCTGGCTGATTGCTCTTCCAGTCTTGAGGCTTGGCGGTGACTATCTAGGAATTGCGACTCTTGGCTTTGCTGAGATAATCAGGATATTAATCACGAATACCCCCAGACTTACTAATGGATCTCTGGGACTTAAGGGCATTCCTGCTCATACGACTTTATTTATGAGCTGGGGCTGTCTTGCAATCGTGTTAATCTGCATGGTCTGCATGTTGAACAGCAACTTCGGCGGAGTCATGAAGGCTGTACGTGATGATGAAGTCGCAACGAAGATGATGGGCATTAACACGTTTAGAGTCAAGGTCTTAGCGTTTACCCTGGGCTGCTTCGGCGGAGGACTCGGCGGTGCATTAATGGGAAACCTGATAACGACTATAGACCCTCGAATGTTCATGATTACCCAGACATATAATATCTTGATGATAATCGTTGTCGGAGGCTTGGGAAGTATTACAGGTTCGTTAATAGGCTCAGTTCTTGTAACTACGATGCTTGAGTGGTTAAGATTTGTCGAGAATCCGATTACAATAGGCTCTATAAATATTCCGGGAATTCCCGGCATGAGAATGGTAATCTTCTCGCTGCTCTTAATCATCGTAATAATCTTCAGGCGTGAGGGCATTATGGGAATGCGCGAATTTTCGTGGGATATATTTTTCCCTAAGAGAAAACGCACCGTCAAAGATTCAGACTCGTATTCAGGGCCAATGCTTGAAGTCAAAAATTTGTGCCTCAAGTTCGGAGGACTGACAGCGATTGAAGACTTAAGCTTCGACATCAAACACGGCCAAATCATGGGATTAATCGGCCCCAACGGAGCAGGCAAGACCAGCGCGTTCAACGTAATCAGCGGCTTCTATAAACCTACGTCAGGCGAGATAAAATTCATGGGTAAACAAATCGGAGGCTTAAGACCAGACCAAGTCTGCCGTGCAGGGATTGCTCGAACCTTCCAGAATATAAGATTATTCGGTAATGAGTCAGTCATTCGCAATGTCATGGTAGGAGCAAGAATCAGGCAAAAATATTCATGGTGGATGAGCCTTTTACCGTTTGTATTCACTGATGTAATTCGTGAGGATTCGGCAGTTCGTGCGAGGGCTTTGGAATTCCTCTCACAGCTTGGACTTGATGATGTTGCCTACGAGAAGGCTTCATCGCTCCCATATGGTGCTCAGAGAAGGCTGGAAATAGCAAGGGCATTAGCTACTGACCCGAAATTTTTGTTGCTTGATGAACCTGCAGCAGGAATGAACCCCCAGGAGAGCGAGGAGTTAATGAAGTTCATTCGCAGGTTACGTGACGAGTTTGATTTAACTATATTATTAATCGAACACGACATGAAGGTAGTAATGAACGTCTGCGATTACATTCAAGTGTTAGATCAGGGAGTTCATATTGCCCAGGGAACACCGGAAGAGATTCGCTCAAATCCCCGTGTAGTCGAAGCATATCTTGGAAGGGGTGCTGCTTAAATGTCAGAGTCAATGCTGAGAATCAAAAACTTAAACGTCAATTACGGGGCAATTCATGCAGTGCGTGATGTCTCTCTTGAAATAAACCGCGGCGAAATAGTTACGTTAATCGGTGCAAACGGTGCTGGAAAATCAAGCGTAATCCGGTCAATCATGGGATTAGTCAAGGCTCATGCTGACGAGATGTCTTTCACCTCACCAAGAGACGGCAAGGAAGTTTCGCTGATTGGGAGACCTGCTGAAGCTCACGTTAAACTGGGAATATCACTCAGTCCTGAAGGCCGGAGGATTCTCCCGCAATTAACTGTCGAAGAGAATTTGGCTCTGGGAGCATATATCAGAGATGATTCACAAGGCATAGCCGAAGATATGGAGTACGTTTACTCGCTTTTCCCTAGACTCAAAGAACGACACAGACAGAAGGGCAGCACGTTATCAGGCGGTGAGCAGCAAATGTTAGCCGTAGCTCGTGCCTTAATGTCGAGGCCGGACTTGTTAATGCTTGATGAGCCTAGTTTGGGACTTGCGCCTATTCTTGTTGATGAAGTCTTCGAGATAATCAGGACGATTAACTCACAGGGTAAGACTATATTGCTAGTTGAACAGAATGCCTTTGCTGCATTAAAAGCTGCTCA
>JAFSQO010000426.1 GCA_017446645.1 Synergistaceae bacterium
CCTCCCCTGATTCGTCTTAGCAAATCGCGTTTCTGTGTAGGAGTCAGCGAAGGGTTCACGTACCCTGAATGAACGTCGCTGATACTTTCAGGTTCACCGGGAGTAATCACGATAGTAAGCCCCGGCATTAACAGAGCGGGCAGCCTGTAACATATACTCTTGCCGTAACCAGAGGGCATGGAGCAAAATACATCGCGTCCTGAGAGCAGGGCATTGATAATCTCTTCCTGACCGGGCTTGAAAGAGTCTAACCCAAAGTGAGCACGCAATAACGAGACCAGATAATTGACCTGACGAGGCTTTACTGGTTCGGGCTTTATTTCCTCCTGTTGCTGCTGAGTCAGAGTCTGGGCCTGTGAGAAATTCTGAGTCTGGAAGAATTCAGCGAGTTTCGTGTTCTGTTCTTGAGCTTCTTCCAGTTGTGATTTCAGCTTATTGATCTCGTGATTCCTTGCCTCCAGTTCGTCATTAAGGCTCGTTATCTGATTATTGAGCGCACTGATTTTCTCTTCCTGCCGTGAAATTTTCTCGGTCAGCAATTTTGTCCTTGCGTTAATTATATTCTGTACCTGCTGCTGTTCTTCGCCTGTCATTTAATAACACTGCTCAGTTAATATAGCGGATAATCACTATACACTAGCCGTTAGCTTCTCCCACCATTCTTGATTATTCAGATACCATTTAATCGTTAATTTTATCCCGTCAGCGAATCTTGTTTCAGGAGTCCAGCCCAGTCTCAGATAGATTTTCTCAGGGTTAATTGCGTAACGTAAATCATGGCCCTTTCTGTCCTCGACGAATTTAATCAGGCTCTCAGGTTTGCCGAGTTCATGACAGATCAGCTTGACTATATCGATATTGCGCATTTCGTTATGGCCCCCGATGTTGTAGATTTCGCCGTTTGAAGCCTCATCGTGAATTATCATGTCAATCGCCCTGCAGTGATCCCTGACATAGAGCCAATCCCGGACATTAAGCCCCTGACCATATACCGGCAATGCTTTATCGTGAAGGGCATTGATTATCATTAAGGGTATTAACTTTTCAGGGAAGTGATAAGGCCCGTAGTTATTAGAACACCTGCTGATACTCACGGGTAAATTATAAGTCCTGTGATATGAGAGAGTCAGCAAGTCCGCAGCAGCCTTTGAAGCAGAATAAGGCGAAGAGGTCTTTATGGGTGAGCTTTCCGAGAAAAACAAATCCGGGCGGTCTAACGGCAAATCACCGTAAACTTCATCAGTGCTGACTTGGTGGTAGCGTTTAATCCCGAACTTGACGCAGGCATCAAGAAGGACTCCGGTCCCTAAGGTATTCGTAAACAAGAAAATTCCGGGGTCATTAATGCTCCTGTCAACGTGAGACTCAGCAGCGAAATTTACGATTATGTCAGGTCTTTCACGCTCGAACAAGTTATAGATTCTTTCGCGGTCACAAATATCAATCCTGAAAAACTCGATTTTGCCCTGAGATATTAAATCTTTCAGGGTGTCAAGATTGCCTGCATAAGTTAATTTATCGATGCATATAATCTTATAGTCAGGGTGAGCTTCAAGCATGTGAAAAATGAAGTTACTGCCGATGAAACCTGCTCCTCCAGTGATTATAATTTTCATGCTATGACAGCCTCCTTCAGTAAGGGCCATTTAGTGTCTTTATCTGAGAGAATTAATTCTGAGTCAGAGTCAAGTTCAGGCCAGGCGATATTAATATCAGGGTCAGAGTACAGGATTCCGCCTTCGTCATTAGGGTGATAGAAGTCATCGCACTTGTAGCAGAATTCGGCCATTTCTGACATAACGAGGAAACCGTGAGCGAATCCTCTGGGTATCAGGAATTGCTTGTGATTGTCCGCGCTGAGTTCAACCCCGTAATATTTCCCGAAGGTCTTGCTGCCCCTGCGAATGTCAACAGCAACATCAAAGACACGGCCGTTTATGACCCGCACTAATTTTATCTGTGGGAAATTGATCTGGTAGTGCAGGCCCCTCAACACGCCTTTAATGCTGCAGCTCTGGTTATCCTGTACGAAATTTATGTCAAAGCCTGCTTCTTTCATGTCATTTGCGTTATAGCTTTCCATGAAGTAGCCCCGCGAGTCCCCGTGAATTTTGGGAGTAATCACGCATAAGCCTTCGATATTGCCAACGTTATAGTCAACTGTTATCTGCATTTGTAATTAGATACCTCCTGAGTGCATCTTTCCAGTCAGGTAATAACTCAAAGCCTGCTTCTTTCAGCTTGCTCTTGTCGAGTCTTGAGTTACTTGGCCTCCTTGCCTTTGAGAGTCCATATTCGAGAGTGCTGACCGGAGTTACATTAATATTTATCCCAGCCTGAGAGAAAATCTCGCAAGCAAAATCATACCAGCTGATGAATCTTCCCTGCTCATCATTAGTAGCATTATAGACCCCGAACTTATTCGTCAAATTCATATCGACTAACAATTTTGCAAGGTCCGGCGTGTAAGTCGGAGTCCCTATCTGGTCATTGACTACCCTGAGCGAGTTATGGGTCTTTGCAAGGTTTAGCATAGTCCTGACGAAATTATTTCCGTGAGGGCCAAACACCCAGGCAATTCTGACTATAAAGAAGTCACTAAGATATTTTTTCACAGCAAGTTCGCCCTGTAATTTAGTCAGTCCGTAATAATTCAGGGGTGAATAAGACTCATCATCAGGCTTCCATGCTTCAGTGCCTTGACCGTTAAAAATATAGTCAGTGCTGATATAGGTCATGACGATAGGAGAAGAAGATGACCCCTTCCCGGCCTTCCCCTTCACAGGAGACGGAGCAGCGAAGTCCCGCCCTGATAAGGGGGGATTTAGGGGGGTATCATTCAGCTCCGCACAGACTCTCGCGATGTTTTCTGTTCCTGTAGAGTTGATTGCGAAAACTTTGGGTTTATTGGCCTCGTCTTCGGCAGAATCTACGGCAGTCCATGCAGCACAGTGAATTATCCTGTCGGGTCTCTCCTGAGTCAGCGCATTTCTCACTGAGTCATAATCCGTGATGTCAAGCTGGACGTACTTGCAGCTTTCAGGCCCCGCAAAATTATCCTGAATATCAGAAGCAATGCATTCAAGATTTCTTGCTGTGAATTCGTGAACCAAGTCGCGTCCTAGTTGTCCGTTTGCTCCTGTTACAAAAAATTTTGTGTTAAGCATCGATATATTTCCCTTCGATAATGTCTCTCAAATATTGCCCGTATTGATTCTTTTTCAGGACTTCAGAAACCTTCATAACGTCTTGGGCACTAATCCAGCCGTTGAGATAAGCGATCTCTTCAAGACATGCGATTTTCCTGTGCTGGTGGGTTTCAAGGGTCTTCACGAAGTTCGTTGCGTCCGCAAGGCTCTCATGGGTACCAGTGTCAAGCCAGGTAAACCCCTGACCGAGCAGCTCTACGTTGAGTTCGTTACGTTCGAGATAAATGCGGTTTAAATCCGTAATTTCGAGTTCACCGCGCTTTGAGGGCCTGAGACTCTCTGCGAATTCGATTACCCTGTTGTCGTAGAAATACAAGCCTGTTACACAATAATTGCTTTTAGGGTGTTCGGGTTTCTCTTCGATTGAGACAGCATGACCGTTTGAGTCAAATTCAACGATTCCGAATCTTTCAGGGTCATCAACGTAATAGCCGAAAATAGTTGCGCCTTTGCCTGACTCGCAATTATTGACAGCCTCACGCAGTCTCTTCACCAGTCCGTGACCTGAAAAAATATTGTCGCCCAGAATCATAGCAACACAGTCCGAGCCTATAAACTCTTTACCGATTATGAATGCCTGAGCAAGTCCGTCCGGTGAGGGTTGCTCACGGTACGAGAATTTCACACCGAAGCGTTCGCCAGTTCCCAGCAGTCTCTCAAATCTGGGTAGGTCTTCGGGTGTTGAGATGATTAAGATGTCGCGAATTTTTGCCTGCATTAATATTGAGATTGGGTAGTAAATCATGGGCTTGTCATACACAGGCAGTAATTGCTTTGACGTTACGAGCGTTAAGGGATACAAACGGGAACCGCTGCCCCCTGCTAAAACTATGCCTTTCATGTTGAATGGGAAGCCTCCTGAATAATTTATTATAAATGCGTAAATGCGGAGGAGGGGACTTGAACCCCTACGTCATGGACATCAGATCCTAAGTCTGACGCGTCTACCATTTCCGCCACCCCCGCGAGGTCGTTATAACGTGTGTATATTTTAGCATGTGTTCGGTGTATAATGTAGCCCAAACATAGCGAAAGGACTTTAGCTGAGAATAACGCAAAAAATGGCTCTTAATTCAGCACTAAAATCAAGAAATAAACCCTTGACAAATGGGAATAATCTGCACACAATGACTTCGGACTTCGGACTTCGGACTTCGGACTTCGGACTTCGGACTTCGGACTTCGGACTTCGGACTTCGGACAAGTGCTAATTCTTGCCTGAATATAGTACCCCTCAAGGCTAAACCTCCTCCCCTTCTCCTGAAATAAATGAAATAAAGCTGAAATATCGGGAATGAACTTTTTTTTCGCATATATTCGTTTATTTTTTAAGGAGGAAATTAGTTGTGAATTTCAGGAAGTCAATTTTTATCAGCGCAATCTTGGCTGCGTCAATCCTGTTTGCTGTCGTGATTTCAGGGGGCTGCGGCGGAAGCTCCCATCACTTCAACGGCAGTAACGATGACGGCAGCACCAACAACAAGGACCAGTCAGAGTATATAAACGCTGTCACCAAGAAGCTACTGGCAGAGGCAACAGTTACTAACCTTGCAGAGTTCCTCAATGACAAGACAAAGTCTGTCAATAAGGGCGATATCCTGCTGTACATTCTGAATGACGATGACGGCATAGATAATCTCTCAGAGAACACAGAGCACCTTACCCGAATCAATGACGCTCTTGAGACCGGCGCAATCGTTGCATTCTCGAACATCGCAGCTGGAGAGATCGATGACATAATCGACGAACTTGGTCTTGACGTTCCCACGTATCTGACAGATGACGCTACATCTCAGGACAAGGCAGAGATTGAAGACCTTTTCGCGGTTGCAGCGAGATCAGAAGGCCGTGACCCCTCAGACGATATTGCAGTCGTGGACTATTACACGTTCTACGGTACAGAGCTTCACACTCCGGCAAGCATGGACATTCACGTTTACTCGGGCGACCAGGAGATTCCATTTGACCCCAGCGAGTACACTGAAGGAACGGTTGAAACAGTCGAGTACTACATAGCGAGCGAAGATAAAATCGTAAGCGATGACCCCAACCCGTTCAAGTATGACCATGTTGAAGATACTGTGCAAAGCTTCTTTGACTGGTGCGACGAACTTGACAAAATAAAGTCAGTGAAGGAAGTCGAATCATCATCAAGTGCTTCAGCAAGTACAGTATACACCGCAGCAGGTGATGCAAGCGCAACATTCCCGGGCGTTACTGCATCGTTCAATTTTGTTCAGAACTATGCGCCGAGACGGTACTGCATCACAAGGGCGGGTATGGATTTCTATTATAACCACAAGGACCCGTGGCACCGCGAGACATCTGTAGCATTCAACATAGTACCTGTACACAGTTTCA
>JAFSQO010000427.1 GCA_017446645.1 Synergistaceae bacterium
AGGTATCAATGCTATCGTTCAGAGAATGCGCGAGCTTGCAGTCCAATCAGCAAACGACACACTCACACAGTCGGACAGAATGGCTTTACAGTCAGAATTCGGGGAAATCCGCGACGAGATAGACAGGATTGCGGACACTACCCAGTTCAACAGGAAAAAGCTCCTCAACGGCAACACCTCGACAATCTGGAGCAGCAACAACCCTAATGTCAAAGTAATCATCAATGGAAGCATTACAAGCCTTGACGAACTCGGCAACATGACTTCAGCAGAGGGCAACTACAACGTCAACATCAGTGCCAAAGCCGGGCAGTCCGAAGTTCAGAAGACGGGATTATTCAGCGTCAGTCAAGACTACCTGCTTGATTCGTATTACGGCACTATCGGGACGGGGTTGTACTACGACACCAACGGGGAAGAGATCCCACTCGCGGAGGCAGTCCAGAATTTCAACGTCAACGGCACAACGGGAACGACTTACGCATTTTCGATAATCAATGCCGATGACAGCACTGATGTAGTCAATTTCACTGCAAAGTTACCCACTTTCAGCACGCCTGATGAGTTCGTCGAATTCCTGAACTCTGAAGGAGCAAACGGCAACACCACTCTTTACGGGACGGACTACGAGGCATTCTACAATGCTACGATTGACAAGTTCGGCATACGCTCAACTCACAACTTCACGATTGACGACAGCGCAGGAGGCTACCAGAAACTTTTCGGGGCGTTCGAGAATCAGGAAGTCCCAGAGTCACAAAGCACTGTTATTTACGAACCAGCAAGCGCAGTAACTTCACCGTCAAATCTTTCGACAATGTCAACTCGTGGAGTTCGCTTGATGAGCCTTAGTGTGAGCGGACCTCAGACAATAACAGATATGACCGACAATGTAGACATAACCGGCACGTCTACCGTTACTCTTGACTCAGCAACCGGCGGGAAAAACATCAACATCGGACCAGGCGCAAATGTTACTCTCAACCTCAACGGCACAAGCACTATCGGCAAGATAACTCTAGGAGCAAACAGCAGACTCACGATTGATGGAACCGGCACGCTTAACGGACTTATTGACGCAGGCGACAGCGGGAATATCACGATTAACGGGGGAACTATCGTAGCTAAAACAAACACAAGTAACACCGCAGGTATAAGAGTAACAGGGAATTCAACGCTGACGATTAACGGAGGCACTGTTACGGCTACGGGCGGAACTCATGCAGCAGGTATCGGCGGTATCCAAGAATCAGGAGCTACTAGTGTTGCAACTGCAAAAGACAATGGCGGAACTATTACCGTCAATGACGGCACTGTTACAGCTACGGGTGGAACTTATGCAGCAGGTATCGGCGGCGGCCACTACATGAATAACGGTACGATAAACATAACCGGTGGTACAGTTGTTGGTATAAGTCAAAATCATGGAGCAGGTATCGGAGGAGGTCCAGGCGGTTCGGGCGGTACTATCAACATTAGTGGTGGTGATGTTACTGGTAAGGTTGTTCATACAGACAACACAGTCGGAGATAATGGAGCAGGTATCGGCAGCGGCTCAAGAGGCGAAGGCGGAAATATAACAATTAGTGGCGGTACAGTAACTGCTACAGGAGGGAAAAATGCTGCAGGTATTGGAAGCGGAACATATGCATCATCGGGCAATATCGTTATAACCGGCGGTGAGATTATTGCTAATGGCGGAGAGAATGGTGCAGGCATAGGCAGCGGAAATGCAGACGATTCAAATCCCAATCCTCCTTCTGTAAATGACGGAAGTGGAACTATCAGCATAAGCGGAGGCTCAATTACTGCTACAGGTGGAAATAACGGCGCAGGCATTGGCGGAGGCAATAAAGCAGCAGGAAACACCATCAGTCTAACCGGCGGAAGTATTACAGCAACATCGGGCAGCGGTAACGCAGCAGCAGTCGGGGGAGGCTCAAGCGGGGACTCTGGCGATATATCCGTAGCGAGCGGTCTTTATGCCAGTGATGGCAGCGGTTTCCTAAAACTATATAATTCATCTGGCAGTACTGGCACTGTAGGCGCAGGTGACGGCACAGGTTCCGATATTACAAGCTATGAAGTCAGCAGTGACATTACAGTTGACTCCGGCTACATCGAAGAGGCAATCGCAGGCGGAACTATGGCAAACGGCAATTTCAGACTCAGCCAGCTCGCCAACTTCTACGACAGTGAGGGCAGGTTCCTCGTCGAAAATCCCCAGCAAATCAACATAATTCAGGGTGACGGCAAGACAGCAAGCGTAACACTCTACGGAGAAGATACACTAGGCGATGTAGTCAGCAAGCTCAATAATGCAATCTCTCAGGGTCTCGGCCAGTCAAAATATCTCACTGACAGCAGCGGTGCAGACAAGTTCGCTACACTCGTCACTGAAGACAACGCAGCAGAAAGCACTTCAGAGTCAGTTGTAGGCAGCATAGTAATCCGTTCGGCAATTGCAGGCTCTGAAGGCAGACTTAGATTTTCCGGAACTGAAGAGATGTTGAAGAGTCTGGCACTGAATACCATTCAGGAAGCTACAGAAAACGAGTTCGAGATAAGCATAAGTGATGCTCATGACGGCAAAAACGCAGCTTTGAGCCTCAAGACTACAGGCAACCGCTTAATCGGAGCACTCGGTCAGAACGTAGATATAGCTTTTGACCCTATGACCGGAATAAATGCCTCATGGAATGACAACATCAGGAAATTCACGTACTCTACAGAAAACACGGAGACGACAATTCACCTGAAAGAAAATACCCTGAACCTTCAAGTCGGTGCAAGTGAAGGCGAGACCGTAAATCTTGGTATCGGCGAAATCTCTTCGGAGGGTCTGAACCTGAATAAACTCGACATCGCAAGCCGGGATAAAGCAAAGGAAGCTATCGGGTCAATCGATAACGCACTCGATAAACTCTCAGCACAGCAGGCCAAGGTCGGAGCGTTAATCAACAGGCTCGAACACAGCACTAAAGTTGCAAGCGTAATGCATGAGAACGTTACGAACTCAGAGAGCAGAATCCGTGACGCTGACGAAGCTAAGGCCATGATGGACTTCACGAAACTGCAAATCATGTTCAACGTCCAGAGCAGCGTACTTTCTCAGGCAAATCAGCAATCTCAGAACGTGCTCTCTATAATTCGCCAATAAAATCTTTGAGTAGTGAGTAGAGTCTCTGCTCACTATTCACTATTAATTATTCACTGTCACAATCCCAATATCGCTAATCTTGATAAATCTTGTCAGGTATGCTATTCTTTCCGCCGGGAAATTAAGGCAAATTCAGAAAGGAGCGCAGAGCCTTTGAAACTTTCAACAACTGCACGCTATGGTCTTCGGGCAATGTCGGATTTGTGCATTCACTCAGGCAGCAATCAGCCTGTCAGGGTCAACGATATAGCCTCACGCCAGAATATTCCCGTTAATTATCTTGAGCAGTTATTCGGGAAATTGCGCCGTTCAGGTCTCCTTAGCAGTGTCAGGGGAGCGCAGGGAGGCTACAAACTCGCCCGGAGTGCTTCGGACATAACGATTGCGGATATCCTTGAGGCCCTTGATGAACCCTTCATATTTGGGTCATGCCAGACAGAAAGGGGCTGCGAGAACGTTGTAACCTGTCCTACGTTCAAGTTATGGCAGAAGGTCAAAGGCTCAGTCGATGAGGTCTTAGAAAGCACTACACTTGAAGATATTGCAGATGAGAGAATTTCGCTGCTTGAAAGTCTCAACACTGACCCCGAACGCGAAAGGGTCAGGGATAAGGCATTACTAAGGAGGAATAAATAAATAATGTTTGTCTATATGGATCACACAGCAACAACCCCGACAAGTCCTGAAGTCTTGAAGGCCATGATGCCATACTTCAGTGAGGATTTCGGGAACCCTTCGAGCGTCTACTCTTTCTCACGCAAATCACGTTCAGCAATAGAGAAGGCACGTACTCAGGTAGCAGGGGCACTTAATGCAGACACTTCCGAGATATTTTTCACGAGTTCAGGCACCGAAGCGGACAACTGGGCACTGAAGGGCACTTTGGACAAGGCAAGGCTCACAGGCAGAAATCACCTGATAACGTCTCAAATCGAACACCATGCGATTTTGCACACTGCTGAATACCTGCACAAATTCGAGGGAGTTGACGTGACTTATTTACCCGTAAATTCAGAAGGCTTCGTAAATCCTGAAGATGTCAAAGCAGCAATCACTGACAAGACTGCTTTAGTGTCCATAATGTTCGCAAATAACGAAGTAGGGACAATTCAGCCAATAGCAGAAATCGGCGCAATTTGTCGGGAGCGTAAAATCCCATTTCACACTGACGCAGTTCAGGGAGCAGCACATCTTGACATTGACGTTAAAGCCATGAACATAGATATGCTCTCAATGTCAGCCCACAAAATGTATGGTCCCAAAGGAGTCGGAGCGTTATATCTGCGTAAGGGCATGAGACCCGAAAACTTCATGCACGGAGGAGCACAGGAGCATAAACACAGAGCCAGTACTGAAAACATAGCAGGCATAGTCGGCTTTGGCGAAGCTATGGAGATACTCAAGGGC
>JAFSQO010000428.1 GCA_017446645.1 Synergistaceae bacterium
ATGATAGAGTTTCCGGACGGAACAAGACCCGACGAAGTTCAGCAGGCAGCCCAGCTCTTGACAGAAGCAGAGAAGACTATGGACATCCTTGAGCCATTTGCGAGAATTCAGAAGGCTTTAGCGTCCCTGTCATCAGGAGGAACGAACTAATTGGCCCTGAGAGTATCTTTAGCCCGAAAATTATTCCGGGACATTCAGGTTCACAGGCTCGATGAGGCATTCTTGACTGATTTGGTGCCGACTCACAAATTGCGGGACTCAAGACTTGAGACTCATAAAGTCACTCCTGAAATCAAGGTCAGGGTGTCAACGTTTCCGGGACTTGGCCAGAAGCGCGAGTTTGCCGTAAGAATCAAGAGCGTAAACTTCACGACAAATCAAGTTACAGTCAGGAAATATAAAATCAAGACGTTCACCATGAAAGATATTCGGGTCCATGCCCTGCAAAAATACAGCATGACAACATGGAACGGCTATAAAAAGATTATCGCAATGCCTCAGGAAAGGGCTAACAGGCTGAAATTCGTAAAAAACCGTCCTCACGTCCTCAATAACGAGATGATTCTTGCATGGTACGGGCCTATTGTTGACGGGGCTGTGATAAAATTAGCGTTAAACAAACAGCGCGGGACTCTCTTGGTCTGGTACAACCCCAGAAGCAGGCAGTTCAACGCTAAAGGTGTTTACTTAATCCGCAGGCTGGGGCTTGGCTCAAAACCTGAATGGCGTTGGGTATAAATTTTTAACTTTAACAAGAGGAGTAAATATTTTCAAAATGGTCGAGGTTAAGAACACAGACCTAAATATCGGCGACATAGTAGACTGCACCGTCGAACAGATTATGCCGTACGGAGCTTTTGTCAGGATTACCAAGACAGGACGCAAGGGAATGATTCATATCTCTGAGCTGTCTTATAATTTCGTGAAGGATATTAACGAGTTCCTGCACGTTCAGGATAATATCAAGGCAAAAATTATCAAGATCGACGAGAAAGGACGTATCGACTTATCGATAAAGCAGACTTCAGAACCTCCCCAGACTCAGCCCCAAATACCGAAATTCAGCAATAACAATAACCGTGAGGGAGCTAGAGAATATCATGCGCCTAACTTCAAGCTCAGACCGCCGCGTGATTTTCGCGAGACACATGAAGTCATCAGTAAGCAGCCTGTCATAAATGATGCATCACCTGAAGACTCTGACAGCTTCGAGAAGAAAATGGCTTCGTTCCTGAAGACGAGTGAGGCCAAGATTACGGATCTGAACTCCCGAAACTCCGCACGCTCAGGAAGGGGCAGACGTTCCGGCAGCAGACAGGATAAGCGCGATTATTGATTCATGAACTCTAAAAAATTTCATCAGGGGAGATTATTAATTAACTCTCCCGTTTTTTTGCGTGAAATAAAATTTCTCGAAAATATTTATTCTGACAAGAAACAGAGATTTGACCCGAGTATTATTCTAGGTGCTGCAAGACGCTGCAGATTCAATCACGTTCAGGTCATTGTATGCTCGCCGATTTCTTTTGCGTCAGGCGTAAGGCCATTTCCTACGAGTTTCTGGCTGACATGTCCTTACTTAGCCAGATTAGCAGGCAAGATAGAGTCTCAGTCCGGAGTCACTGAGCTTCAGGATTACATAAAATCTCACGGGCTGGTACATGACTGGACGCTCTATAACATGCTGCACCAGGTCATCAGGTCAAGTCTGCTCGACAAGAATCTGCGGGCTTTCATAATGCATAATTACCCTAAAGTATTCAGGAGCCTAATGCACGGGGGAGTCGGCGGGATAAAATACAAAGCCGGTGAAGTAAATGCCAAGTGTCTGCACCTTCAGACGGCTTCGTTTATGGCTTTGGGCTTTCACCCTGCAAGTAAGTGGCTGAAGTCAAAATCACTCTGCGGAAGCTGTGAGAGCAATGTCTGCGGATAGTGAAATGCTATTATTCTGTCTCTGTCTCTGCCTCTGTCTCGCGCCTGAAATTAGCTTCCATCTTGTAGTAATTATAGTTAAAGTCAGGGCTTTCGATTTCGCCTTCTTCCGTCAAATTGAAGTACGTATATGAATCTTTATCAGTCAGGTTAATCGTCATGCTGTGCTTCTGGCCTTCGCTGTCCTCGTACTCGCAAATCCAGCTGTCAGAGCCTGCCCTGATCATGTCGGCATCCTGGTCTTCGCGGTCAATGTGTTCAGCCCCTACGTAAGCACCGTCAGGATTCATTACGGACCAGATGAAGTGACTCGTTACTGATGTGAAACCCCTGTCACCGCTGATATAAGTGCCTTCAAAAGTTACATCGGCCTTTGCAAGTGTCCATGTGTATTCGTTTGCTTCAGGGTCCAAGACTGAGCCTGTACCGGTTAAGCCAATCCAGGTTGCGTTGAGAACTGCTGCAATGTCATTCGTGTCCGGATTACTGTTCGGTGTAGTCTGTTCGTTAGTAGTGCCGTCATCGGTGCTGCCGTCTTCTGATTCTGAGTCACTGCTGCCTCCGCCTATGCTTCCCCCGCAGCCTGAGAGAAGCAGGACTGACAAGAGCATGATGATGATTAATAAACCGTAAACCTTGAATTTTCGCATTATTAATTCTCCTTAGTAAAATTAGTAAAAGTCTGACTTAGCGATTATAATAGCACAAAAATTTTGCATGAATTGAGGCTGAATATCAATGCTCTACAGCGCACTCATTAACAAGGCAATCGATATAGCGTACTCTGCTCATCAGGGACAAAAAGATAAATCAGGACGGCCCTACTTCCTTCACCCTGTTGTAGTAGCGTCTCAAATGGACACAGAATCAGAAGTCTGCGTTGCCCTTTTGCATGACGTTATCGAGGACACTGATGTAACACTCGGAGAACTTCAGGCAATTTTCCCGGAAGAGATAACTCAAGCAGTGAAAGTATTGACTCATAAAGAAGGCGTTGAC
>JAFSQO010000429.1 GCA_017446645.1 Synergistaceae bacterium
GCTTAAGATGGTCACATATCCTGACGGGGCAGCTTCAGCAGTACAGGCTGCAGCACAGGGCGTTGACATTGAGGGCGTAACTGTCTCACTCGCAGAGGCCCGTTCATTCATAGAGTCAGGCAATCTTATATGTCTCGGCCTTATGTCTGAGAACAGAATTAATAATAAAGTCTTCGGCGATATTCCTACATGCAAAGAACAAGGCGTAAATGCCTTCTATTCAACATGGAGAGGTCTGGGCTTCCCCAACGGAGTCGACAAGGCTAGACGTGAAAAACTTGCTGAAGCCTGCAAAGTTGCCGTTAAAGACCCCGATTTCGTTCAGTACATGGCAAATGCAGGGCTTGGCATAGCTTACATGGATGCTGCAGAGTTCAAGGCATTCCTTGAGCAGCAGGAAGAAAAAGACGTTCCCGAAGCAATGAAAGCTGCCGGAATCGAAATCTAATACTTATTAAGTGCTGAGATGGGCGGGAAACTGTCCATCTTTTTTATGGGATATAAAAGTAAGGAAGTGACTTTTCTTGAAAAAAACTCAAACTAAAGCCTTTGCCAGCCTTGTAAGTTCTATAGTCCTGTTAATCTTTGAGGTATGGGCCTACATAGAGACGACAGGCTTCAGGGTTCATAAACGCGCTCATGTTCAGCCTGCAACGTTCCCGCAGATCATGATAATCGGAATGTTCATCTTTACAGTAATTTTATTCGTGCAGTCGTTCCTGAAAGTTACACGCGGAATGAAAGAAGGAGACTACGAAAACGAACTTGCTCCGAGTATCAATCCGTTTAAGAATAAGGGAGTAGCTGCTGCCCTGTTCGTCATAGTTTTATGCATTCTCTATACTATGCTGTTTAATAAACTCGGTTATGTCCTTGTCTCTGCCTGCATAAGCGTGATAACCATGTGGCTGATTGGCAAACGTGATTTAAAGATAATTATTCCTGTATCGATAATTGTGCCGTTAGTAATGTGGTTTATCTTTTATAAGATGCTGACCGTCAACATTCCAATGGGAGTGCTTCAGCCTATTCGCGACTTAGTAGATAAAATTTAAGTAAGAAGGGAGCATGAACAATGGATTGGGGTTTATTATTTGACAGTTACATAAATGTCTTTTCGAGCTTTCAGGTAATCTTCATGACATTTCTGGGGGCACTGGGCGGAATTCTTTTAGGAGCTGTCCCCGGAATGACTGCTACGATGGGGGTTGCGTTGCTTATTCCATTTGCTTTTGGAATGGACCTGATACCGTCAATAGGCTTGTTGCTAGGGATTTACTGCGGAGGAATGTACGGAGGTTCAATCTCTGCTATTCTCATTCACGCTCCCGGTACACCGAGTGCAGCTGCTACGTTACTTGACGGCTATCCAATGTGCCAGAAAGGTCAGGCAGGCAAGGCATTATCTATAGCAATGTTCTCGTCATTCTGCGGCGGAGTTTTGGGAGCATTAATTATGACGTTCCTATCGCCTCTTGTCGCTCAGATGGCAATGAAATTCACGAGTGCTGAAATGTTGATGCTTGCGTTCTTCGGGCTTTCAGTTATCGTATCAATTTCAGGCAAGTCAATCTCTAAGGGCTTAATCTCCGCATTCTTTGGCCTATTATTAGCTACAGTAGGACAAGACCCAACTTACGGGGCAAAGAGATTCGTTTTCGGCTTCAGACCTTTATTATCAGGTTTCTCGTTTATCCCTACGTTAATAGGCTTGTTTGCCATTGCGGAAGTCATTGCAGGTGTTGAGAGAATTATTACCGGTGAAGAAAAGCAGCAAAAATCCGAGGAGAAAATCACGAACGTCTTACCGGATTTCAAGACTATAAAACAAATTTGGCTGAATATTATTTCAGGCGGCTTAATCGGGACATTCATAGGCGCAATTCCAGGAGCAGGCGGAGATATTGCAGTGTTTGTCTCTTACGGCTTCAACAAAAGTTCATCAAAGCACCCTGAACTCTGGGGTACAGGCATACCCAACGGTGTAGCAGCAACTGAGTCAGCAAATAACGGCTGTTCCGGCGGAGCAATGATCCCCCTGCTTTCCTTAGGAGTTCCCGGTGATGCAGTTACAGCAGTCCTTCTGGGGGCGTTCATAATGAAGGGCATTCAACCCGGCCCGATGATGTACGTAAACGAGCTGCCTACGGTTTATCGCGTATTTGCTGCGTTAATGCTTGCGAATTTGGCAATGCTTGCAGTAGGTTGTGCGGGAGTGCGTTTCTTTGCGAAAATCGTTTCAGTTGAGAAGAAAATGCTTTACCCGATTATTCTTGTCGTGTCTTTACTGGGTGCGTTTTCGATTAATAAAAATATTTTCGATGTAGGCGTGTGTGTATTATTCGGGGTAATCGGTTATCTCATGAATAAATTTGAGTTTCCTTTATCGCCTATCCTGCTCGCCTTGATTCTTGGACCAATGTGCGAACAAAATTTTGTACGCTTTGTTGACGTAAATAACGGAAATTTCTGGGAAATCCTGAATCGTCCAATAGCTGTCGGCTTCTTTGTTGTGTCAGTAGCGACGATACTTTACTCGATTTATAATCAGAGAAAGATTAACAGGCGTGAGGCAGAGAACAAGAGAAAGGCTGCCAGCATGTAAACAAACTTGCAAAAGTGAATCGGGTAGAGTGTCTGATAAAAACATTCTACCCGCTGCACTTACATTTCGGGAATTTCGGGCTTTGCTGGTTAGTCCTTTACCCTCTTGAAAATTCCTGCTGTCGTTTCGCCGTTGTAGCCGGGATCACTCTTTTGGGTAATAACTAGAGCGTCAAGTTCAGGCGAGTACATTGCGAATAAGACGTTGTTGCTGCCGTCAGATAACTTGATTGCTATTCTGTTGTCAGAAACTGAGTACGTTCCCATTGATTGGCCGTTCGAGTAAATTTTGCCGTCGTCATCAAGTGTGAAGCTGAGATTTTCGCTCTTCCACGTGCCCTTGTACCAGCCTTCAGGGAAAAATGCTTCATTAATTGGGAATAATTGCCTTATTTCGCCGGTCTCGATTGATGCCAACACCCATATGTAGCCGTTGCCGTGCCTCCCTACGACTGCGTAATCTTCGGCTATAGTATTGCCCTCAGCAGTAATTTTCATGACGGGCACTAATCCGGATGTGTCAAGGGTTACATAAACGGGCAGCAAGTTCTCGCCGTAGATATCGAAGTTTGCAGGGTAAGAATAAGAATCTTTCGCAGCGTTAAGCTCTATAAGCTCTCCTATTCCTATCTCGAAAATAATATCTGTAGGTGCTAAGATTTTGCGCTTTAACGGGTCTTCACTGTTCAGAATTTCCTTCGTGTGAGCATAGCGTCCGGTTAATAATTTCGCTCCTATCTGCTTTGTGCCTCCTATAGCGGGCTTTAAGCGATTATCTGAGGCAGCCAGCTCAGGGGGAACTCGTGCAAAAGCAATTGATGCGCTCAGGACTAAGACAAGGATTAACAAGGACTTCATTAACTTCATGATAAACAACACCTCTCAAATATTTTAGTGATTTGCATTACCAGATTTTTTTCAGGCGTTCGATTATTTTATTTATTTCATTTGCAGGAGTAGCTTTTACTTTCTTGAATATCCCTGCGTTGTCGCTGAGATTCCCGGCTCCGTCAGCAAATCTCATGAAGAGTGAATCACTGCCCCTGTCGTAAATCGCAAATATAATCTCTTGTGTAGTGTCCTCATAAGTCAGGACTATTCTGTTATCGCTAACTGCATAAAAGCCTAGAAATTTGTCGTTGATGTAAAAATTTTTGTCGTCATCGAAAGTGTATTTCACATCATCAGTGCCAGCTTCTTTTTTGCCGGTCCATGAGCCTTTGTACCAGTCTTTCGGGAAGAACTCATCATTATTTAACGGGTAAAGTATCCTGACGTTGTGAGTCTTTTTGCCTGCCTCGAAGATTACGTGATTCCTGCCGCTAAATGAAGGCACTAACGAAATATAATCCTCTGAAGCCAGCTCCTTATTGGGAGAATACATTCTTAAGGTTGGAACTTCACCGGGCTTTTCTGTGTCAAGGGTCATGAGGAACGAAGCAAGACCGTCATGATAAATGTCAATCATGGCAGAGTATGCAGGTAAATTATTATGCGAGTATGACAAAGGTTCAATCTCAATGATGAAATTAGTCGGAGCAAAGAATTTCCCGCTGCCCGAAGCGTTATCAACTATGCGGCTCTGAACATAACGGCCAGGAAGTAATCTGGTTGCGTTCTTTCTGGTTGCCTCGATAAATGGCCCGAAACGTTCGTCCTGTTTTATCTGTTCGGGAGTGAGCGGGGTAAGTTCTGAGGATGATTTTTTCTTCTCTCTCTTGAAGACTTCAGCCTTAATCTTGAATTTCTGGGGATTATCCTCAAATCTCATCACAAGCGTGTCAGATTCTTTGTCATAGAGTGAATAAATAGTTCCCTGTTGCCCCTCCAAAAATGTAAGAAGTATTCTGTTGTAAGAGACTGAGTAAAGACCAGCGAATTCACCATTCATGAAAAATTTGTCGTCGTCTTCAAAAGCGAAAGTAATATCCTCGTTTTCACCGACCCATGAACCTTTGTACCAGTCTGACGGGAAAGATTTCTCGTTGAAGGGAAAGAAAAGACTCACATTGCCGCTCGCTACTGCAGTCCTGCACCATGCATAGCCGTTATCTTTATAGGGCATTGCTGTGATGTAACCTTCTGCGATTTTCACTAGTCCTTCGTCTTTCTTGAGCATAAAGCGTCTCAGAACTGGAACTTCGCCATGAGTGTCAAGAGTTGTAATGAAAGAAGCTAAACCGTCCTGATAAGTATTAATGACTTCAGAGTACGAAGGCAGATTATCATATGATGCTTCAAGTTTCTCGATTTCTATAATAATAAGAGTTGGTGCGACCGTCTTTTTACCGCCCGGCTTCATCTCTATCATAGCAGCCTGAACGTAACGTCCCGGAAGAATTTCTGCGCCGTTAATTCTCGTCTCCTCAACGTAAGGCCCCCATACTGAGTCAGATTTTATTTGCTCAGGAGTGGCAGCAGCAAAGGCACATGACGCACAGAAAATCATCAACGCCGCCAAAAAAGTTTTTGCTTTCATGATTTACACGCCTCCTTTAATTCTTAATGCGCTTGAAGATCCCGGCTGTCCCGTTTAATTTTTCGAGTCCGCCTTCAAAGCTCATGATTAACGAATCAATTCCCTTATCGTAAAAAGTATAGATAGTTCCCAGCTTATTACTCAAGAATGACAAAGCGATTCTATTTTGAGTGACTGCGTAGAGTCCTAAAAATTCATCGTTCAGGTAAAATCTTTTGTCACTGTCAAACGTAATCTTCACATCTTCTGAAGCGTTACCGTCTATCCATGAGCCTTCATAGTCAGCATAACTGTAATCATAATCGTTCATTGGGAATAATATACGCATTAAACCGTTCGACACTGAAGACTCGACAAACATGTAGCCGTCATTCAAAGGAGAAGCAACAATGTAATCCTCGCCGACTTTCACGAGATCCTTTTCAGTCAGAATATAAACAGTCAGGACAGGCACGTCCTCCCGAATCTCCAAAGTCATGAC
>JAFSQO010000430.1 GCA_017446645.1 Synergistaceae bacterium
ATTATTATCAGGTGCTAAAGAATAAACCCGACAAAAAATTACGGCATGATGAACTTGCTAAGATAATCGCGTCAGACCCAATGATAACTGACCACGAATTAGCTGCAAGATTAAACGTCAGTGTCAGCACAGTGAGACTCGACCGTGCAGCTATGGGTGTGCCTGAACTTCGCGAGAGGATCAAGACAATGGCCGAGAACGCAATAAGCAAATTGCAGTCGCTAAACCCTGGTGAAGTCATCGGTGAGCTTCTTGAACTTGAGCCGGATAAATGGGCCTTGTCAGTGTTACAGACGGCTAAAGAGATGGCATTCAGATTCACGGACATAGTCAGCGACAATTACATTTACTCTCAGGCAAGCTCGATTGCAGTTGCAGTGATAAAAGCTGCCGGTGTGATAATTGACTCAATGAGGGGCGAATACAAGGGACACGCAAAAGTCGGTGATGTCCTGATAGCTCGTGCAAAAGTAGGGGTCAACCATGAGGGCAAAAAAATTGTCAGCGTCAGAACAAGAGTCGGCAGCAAAGAAATTTTTGTAGGGCGTTTCATCGTTGAAGTGCTTGAGTAAATATTATTTAAAGGAGATAGCATGAATAAAATTACTATAGCAGTTGACGCAATGGGTGGAGATCATGCACCTGGTGAAATCTGCGCAGGAGCAGTGAGGGCCTGCAATGAATTTCAGGACATTGAGATAGTTCTGACCGGCGACTCAGAAAAAATAAAGTCATGTCTTGAATCACATCCCAGAATCCATATAGAACACGCTGACGAGATAATTGACCCTGACGAACACCCTGCTAATGCAATAAGAAGCAAGAAAAATTCAAGTCTCAGAGTCGCTATGGAAATGGTCAGGCGCGGCGATGCTCAGGGCTGCGTCAGTGCAGGAAGTACAGGGGCAATCGTTGCAGGAGGAGTCTTAGTTGTCGGCAGGCTCCCCGGTATAATCAGACCAGCACTTGGTGTCCCAATTCCGGCAGTTAATGAGAGAAAAGTCTCGTTTATGCTCGATGTCGGTGCTACTGTCAGGTGTAAGCCGGAGAATTTATTGCAGTTTGCCTTAATGGGTAATATTTACTCGCAAAAGATTCTGAAGGTCAGCAATCCCGAAATAAAGCTTCTTTCAAACGGCAGTGAGGACATTAAAGGCGATGACACTGTTCTGGCAGCCCGTGAATTAATCGAGTCAAAAGGAGGCATGAACTTTCAGGGTTATATCGAAGGCAATGAAGTAGTATTCGGCAAAGCTGATGTCATTGTCTGCGACGGATTTAACGGCAATATTGCCCTCAAGCTCGGCGAGGGAATCATGCAGGCACTGAAGGCTTTATTGACCCAGGAAGTGAAGGACTCACTCATGGCAAAAGCTGGAATGCTGCTGCTCTCCCCAGTAGTAAAAAGAATCTGGAATAGATTTAATTACGAGAAATACGGAGGTTCGCCCCTTCTGGGAGTCAAAGGCGCAGTAATAAAAGCTCACGGACGGTCAAAATCTCCTGCAGTGTTGAGCGCAATATCAGTAGCAAGAAATTTTATTTACGAAGATGCATTAAGTCTCATAAATCGCGATATAGAAAAATTTTCATCGGAGGTGAATTAATTTTATGCTTCTTAGAGAAGATAATAGAGTCTGCAAAATCTTGGGCACTAAATACCCGATTATACAGGGCGGAATGGCTTGGGTTGCAAACGCAGAACTTGCCAGCGCAGTAAGTAACGCCGGAGGACTGGGAGTAATCGCAGCCGCAGCAACTCCTCCTGATATTCTGGAGCAGGAAATAATCAAGGCAAAGAGTTTAATCGAACCAGGAAAGCCCTTTGGTCTGAATATCATGCTCATGTCACCAACTGCTGAGAGTGCCTTAGAAGTCGCAGCAAAGCAAAGAGTCCCAGTCGTAACTACAGGTGCAGGGTCTCCCGGAAAAGTCCTTGAACGTCTAAAACCTCTTGGCACTATAGTAATTCCAGTCGTTGCCTCAGTAACTCAGGCCCGTCGAGTCGAGAAGCAAGGAGCTGACGCAGTTGTCGCCGAAGGAATGGAAGCAGGCGGACATATCGGAGAATTAACGACAATGGTGTTGACCCCGCAAATCTCTCAGGCCGTAAAAATCCCTGTGATATGCGCAGGCGGTATCGTTGACGGCAGAGGAGTCGTTGCAGCCTTTGCATTAGGAGCAGAGGGAGTCCAAGTCGGCACTAGATTCGTGTGCTGTGAGGAGTGCACTGTTCATGCGAATTACAAGCAGGCCATAATTGACGCAAGGGACAGAAGCACCGCAATAACCGGTCAGAGCTTAGGCCATCCTGTAAGGTGTCTGAGGAATAAGTTGACTGCTGAATTTGAGAGGCTCGAAGCAAATAACGCTCCTGCATCTGAAATCGAGGCATTGGGCACGGGCAAGTTACGCGCTGCAGTTGTCAACGGCGACACTGAATGGGGTTCCCTGATGGCAGGTCAGAGTGCTGCAATGGTGAATAATATCCTGCCTGCAAAAGTCATTATAGAAAACATGTTTGCAGAATCAGAAGAAATTCTGAAGCACATCGGCGAGGTGAAAAAATGAGTTACGCTTTATGTTTCCCCGGTCAAGGCTCGCAATCTGTGGGTATGGGCAAAGAGCTTTATGACTCATTCACGTCAGCAAGAGAAGTCTTTGATGAAGCAGATGATTCTCTTTCATTTCACTTGACTCGATTAATCTTTGAAGGCCCTGAAAACGAGCTTGTCCTGACCAGAAATGCCCAGCCTGCAATCATGACAGTGAGCATAGCAGCATTGAGAGCACTCACGAAAGAATTAGGCGCAGACTTAAAACCAGCGTGTTCAGCAGGTCATAGTTTAGGAGAGTACACGGCCCTTTCAGCAGCAGGAGTGATTACTTTTGCAGATGCAGTGAGACTCGTTCAGCATCGCGGAGAATTCATGCAGGAAGCTGTCCCCGAAGGCAAAGGCTCAATGGCAGCGTTACTTGGAGCAAGCCCTGATGACGTTAAAGAGTTATGCCAGAGAGTTGCACCCAACGGCGAGATTCAACCGGCTAACTTTAATGCCCCCGGTCAGGTCGTAATTTCAGGCTTAAGCGAATATATTGACAGGGCAGTTGAAGAGGCTAAGAAATTCAAGGCAAAGCGTCTCAGTGTCAGCGCACCTTTTCACAGCAAATTCATGAAACCTGCAGCAGAGAAATTAAAGCTGGAATTCAATAAAATTTCGTGGAATCAGGCAAGTTATGATATTATCACTAATGTCAGTGCAAAGCCCGTTAGAAAACCCGAAGAGATTCGAGAGAGTCTCTATGCCCAGACCTTCAGCCCAGTCTTATGGGAGGCAAGTGTC
>JAFSQO010000431.1 GCA_017446645.1 Synergistaceae bacterium
CCAGAAGCCTTCAGATTCAACAGAATTCGCAAACAAGGCATTACTCCGCAAAGAGAAGGCAAGGTAACGTGACTGCCGCCGCTGGTCAAGGAGTGTATATTTCTGGGGAGACACCGCATTATTCATCGTTACAGCCCTGCATTACTATGACACTAAGCCCCCTGCAGAGATTCAGCCTGAACCTTATGAGATTTCACAGGACGGAATAATCTCGATTGAGCTTGCAAAAGTTTCTGACGGTCATTTGCATAAATTCTCGTATGTTACGCCTAATAAATTTGACGTTAGATTCTTAATCGTCAAGAAGCCCTCTGGTACAGCTTACGGTGTAGGACTCGATGCCTGCGATATTTGCGGAATTGCAGGATATTACGAGCGCGGTGACGAAGAAGTAATCTGCAGAAGGTGCGATGTCGTAATGAACAAGAATACTATAGGCTTCAAGGGAGGCTGCAACCCCGTACCGTTTGAGTATGAAGTCAGGTCAGGAAAGATTTTTATTGATGTCAGAGAATTAGAGAAACATGAGAGGAGATTCAAATAATTGTTTTTCAGAATGATAACGAAAACTCTTGTACGTCAGAAAAGCAAGATGCTCATGATTGCCTTCACTGTTATCTTGGGTGTCTCGCTTTCTACTGCAATGATGAACGTAATGCTGGGAGTAGGCGACAAGGTCAACCGCGAGCTGAAAGTCTACGGGGCAAATATCACGGTAAGACACAAGGACGCTGCCCTGATGAGTGATCTATACGGCCTCACAGAAGGACTCGGAGTAAATGACAAATTTTTGCATGAAGATGATATACTTAAACTCAAGTCGATATTCTGGGGATTTAATATACTGGACTTTGCACCGCTCCTTGAGGGTCATGCAGTGTTGCAGTCTACTGGCGAAACTGTTGACTTGATTGGGACTTGGCCGGAGAAGAATGCGGTTCTTGCGACAGGTGAGGAACTTCACACAGGATTAAAATCTTTGCGGACATGGTGGGACGTTCAGGGCGAATGGCTCAATGACTCAGATTCAGAATCAGTAATGATAGGGAACATCTTAGCTTCACGGAATAATATTCATGTCGGAGACTCAATTATTCTTACTAACAACGGAGTTAGAAAAACTTTTAGGGTCAAGGGGATATTCAACGATGGCGGAAATTCTGACGAGAAAATCCTTATGCAGCTCTCGGACGTTCAGGCACTCATGAATCTTCACGGTAAAGTCTCAAGCATTGAAGTATCTGCCCTGACAACTCCTGATAATGATTTGGCCAGAAAAGCTGCCCAAGACCCTCGAAGCCTCTCACCCGAAGAATATGAGACATGGTATTGTACGGCTTATGTCAGCGCAATCTGTCATCAGATTCAGGAAGTAATCCGGGACGGAGTCGCCAAGCCCGTAAGACAAGTTGCAGAGTCAGAAGGCACGATACTCAACAAGACGACCCTGTTAATGATCCTGATTACGATTCTTAGCTCAATAGGTTCTGCGTTGGCAATCTCGAATTTAATCACGGCAAGCGTCATTGAGAGAAGTCAGGAGCTGGGACTGTTAAAGGCCCTGGGTGCATATAACTGGCAGATAGTTTTGCTCGTTCTGGTTGAAGTCATGCTTACAGGACTTGTCGGCGGAGTTATCGGCTATTTTCTCGGCATAGGTTTTGCCCAGATAATCGGCCAGACTGTCTTTGGCTCGTATATCGAAATTGCACAAATGGTAATCTTGATTGTCGCGGTGATTTTATTTTTCGTTACCCTTGCAGGAAGCATTCCCGCAATTCGTTACTTAATGGCACTGAAGCCTACGGAGGTTTTACATGGCAAATAATCGACGAAGCATGTATTTGCGTA
The DNA here is from genome assembly GCA_017446645.1 of Synergistaceae bacterium. GTDB lineage: Bacteria > Synergistota > Synergistia > Synergistales > Aminobacteriaceae > JAFUXM01. The sequence goes on from JAFSQO010000431.1 coordinate 1,852, forward strand.
TGGTCTCAGGCTCACTGATTCGCAGGGCATCGAGATTAATAACCGCAGTTCTTGCAATTGCAATAGGAGCTACGATTCTGTCAGGTCTCGTAACGATTTATTATGACATTCCCGAACAATTAGGGCGTGAGTTCAGGTCTTACGGTGCGAATTTAATTATTTTACCCAGAGGCGACTCAAAAATTACCCGCGAGACTCTTGCAAAACTCGAAAACTTAATCGGCACAAATAAACTTGTAGGCATGGCACCTTACCGCTATCAGACAGTAAAAATCAACGAGCAGCCTTATATAATCGCCGGAACTGATTTAGCTCAGGCAGAAAAGAACAGCCCCTTCTGGTATATCGAAGGCAGCTGGGGAAATTCAGATGAACCCGAAAGAGTCATGACAGGCCACGAGATAGCTCAGACTTTGAATCTCAAGCTCGGAGATTCGTTCACGATTCAGGGCGTAAAATTCGGTGAACAGGCACAGGCTTCAAGGCAGGATTTATCGGCCCAGGAAAATCAAAAAAGGGACTCGGCCCGTCAGAACTTTCACAGGAAACTAAGCGTCAAAGGCATAGTGAGTACCGGCGGAGCAGAAGAAGGCTTTATATTCTGTGACATAGATATGCTTGATGAATTAATCGGCAGCTCATTCAGGGCAGACGTTATCGAATGCAGCGTAATTGCAGATGCCAACGAACTTGCAAATTTATCTTCACGAATTGAGCAGGAACTCCCCGAACTTCAGCCCCGTGCAGTCAGAAGGCTAACCCAGTCGCAGGATATAGTATTAGGGAAGTTGCAGGCCCTTGTCTTGCTCGTTACAGTCGTTGTCTTGATAATCACTATGATTTCAGTTTATACGACAATGACAGCAATGGTAGCAGAGAGACGGCGCGAGATTGCGTTAAAGAAAGCTCTGGGAGCAGAGAACAAGTTAGTCATGGGTGAATTATTAGACGAAGGCATTTTGTTAGGAATAATCGGCGGAACATTGGGAGTCTTTCTCGGCTTTGAGTTTGCCCTGCAGGTCAGCTTGAATGTCTTCGGCCGCGCAATAAATTTCCAGATTGCCTTAATTCCCATAACGATAGCAGTCTTTATCGCAATAACTGTAACGGCTTCGATAATTCCCGTGCGCAAAGTAATGGAAATTCATCCGGCAATAGTCCTGAAGGGAGAATAATAAATGAAAATCTTAGAGTTAAAGAACGTTTCAAAAATTTACGGAGAATTAAAGGCACTCGCAGATATAAATCTAAGCGTCAACGCAGGGGACTGGCTCTCAATTATGGGGCCTTCGGGTTCTGGCAAAACTACGATGATTAATATAATCGGCTGCATGGATACCCCTTCAACAGGGAGCGTAATTCTTGACGGAGTAGACATCAGCAAAGAGAATGCATCGAGCCTTACACGAATCAGGCGTGACAAGATCGGCTTAATCTTTCAGCAGTTCCACCTGATAAGTTACTTGACAGCAGTAGAAAACGTAATGGTCGCGCAATATTATCACAGTATGCCCGATGAATCAGAAGCTATGGAAGCATTAGAGAAAGTCGGTCTCAAGGACAGGGCTAGGCATTTACCCGCGCAGTTATCAGGAGGAGAGCAGCAGCGAGTCTGCATTGCAAGGGCGTTGATTAATTCCCCGAAGATTTTGCTCGGCGATGAACCAACGGGAAATCTTGACGAAGAGAACGAGGGCATTGTCGTAGATTTATTCAGGAGGCTGCACTCTGAAGGGGTTACGATTATAATAGTCACGCATGACCCTGAAGTCGGAGATGTTGCCCAGAGAAAAATTATTCTCGAACACGGGAAAATTATCGATGACATTGACCAGAGAGCAACATTTGGCGAGGCGTTAAAACTTAGGGCTTAACATGTATAATTTATGCATTCAAGAAGACCTGGGGTGAAAAAATTTTATGATTACGGCACGAATAGAAGACTATCTCGAAGAACTATTTTTGCTTGAAAGCACTGGACGCAGCGTTACGGTTACGGACTTAGCTGAAAGACTCAAGATTACGAAGGGGACTGTTACCGCAACGGTTCAGAAACTCGTTGAGCTTGAACTAGTGAAACATGAACGTTACGGGAATTTGCATTTGACAGAAGCAGGAAGGCTCAAGGGCATGACAGTTTTCAGGAGACATGAGGGCTTTCGTGCATTTTTTCACGAATTATTAGGGCTTGACCGCGAACATTCGTCCGAGATGGCGTGCTCAATGGAACATTATGTTGACACTGTTACCGAAGAGAGATTGTATGCCCTGCTTGAGTACTTCAGGAAAGCGAAGGCGGAACATCAGCCTTGGGTCGATGAAATTTTTCTTGCTATCGAGAAGCCCATTCTGCTCGCGCCCGTGCCTTTGACTCTTTGCGAAGCAGGCTCTAGCGGTGCGATATTGCGAATCACTGCTGACGAACCTTTACGAAAGAAACTCATAGAGCTTGGCTTCACTACAGGGACTGAGGTTAAGTTAATCAAACGCGAGAAGGGATTTTACACCTGCAAAGTGAACAAGCATAACGTTGACCTGCCACTGAATGAGGCTGCAGCAATTTGGATTCAGCAACAAGCGAATTGATAATGTGCTCCCCCGTTAATCTTGATGGTCGTGACGGGGGAAAGTTTTTATTTTCTTCCAAAGATTTTTTGCCCTGACTGTAACCGGTAAGAACAACATAGATAACACACAATGCCACATTATGAGCTGTCTTGATAACGAATATGTGCCTTTTTCTTTCAGGTGTGCTTTTGTGTCTCTATAAGCCTTGAAGATATTTTGTACCATCTCGAATCTGCTGACGTACCTGACAGTTTGTCCGTAGTGAGCCATTTCTACAGGATTAGAACACCATAGACGCCAACCTAATGATACTCTGTGCAGAAGACGCCAAAAACTTTCTCGAAAATATTTATTGTGTTCTTCTACGCTGAATACTTGAGATAAATCAATTAACACCATATCGAAAATTTCAAAATACTGCTTCGTTTTTCTCTCTGGTGAAAAAAAAGCCTCAAAAATATTTTTATGATGTTCTACAGTCGACATAACTTTTGCTTTATCAATTATTATTTCATGATTGGGACTAAATGGATTAGCTGAGAGATATACGCCACTTCGTATTAACGCCCCCTTACCCCTAACAAGTAAATCACGGTATACATAGTTGTCTGGGTACAAGTCAGAAATTTCGTAATAGCGTTCGCGGTTATGTATTTCATGAAAATTTTCTCTGTCAAAGATCATTCCGGTAGGGTGATCTGTATAAAGAAAATTAATCATTGCCTCCATACCTTCATAAAATTTAAATTTTTCTCCTGCAATATCATATTCATATCTATCTTTAGCACATAAAACGCCATTTTCACGAGCAATTCTTAAAAGTGCTATCAGTTCTCCTATACATTCATTGTGAAGTTTATCTCTATCCATAACAAGGTACAGCCACTCACCATGCCCTAGCTCCAGACTATGAAGCCAATTCTGATGAGCACCCAGATTTTTCTCATTGCGATAATACTTGAATCTCGGATCATGAATCTGCGACAGCAACTCCTGCGCATTATCTTTTGACGCATCATCGCTCACTATGACTTCAAAGTCCTGATTATCTGAC
>JAFSQO010000432.1 GCA_017446645.1 Synergistaceae bacterium
ACGAAAGGTTTATCTCTAATGTCCTGCTTGAAATCGAAGAAGGCAAAAGCCCGATTAACGTCAAGCCCTCAAAAGCAGCTAAAGCAGTGAACGATTAAATGACTGACTGGCAAACAGGACGCAAGATTCTGCTCGGCATAACCGGAGGGATAGCAGCCTACAAGATTCCTGCTCTGGTAAGGCTGATCACTGGGGCAGGCTGTGAGGTCGAAATTATCCTGACCCGTTCTGCTGAAAATTTCGTGACCCCTATGACTTTGGCGACTCTCGCGAAGCATAAAGTATGGCGTGATGATGACTTTCGTGACTCAGGGTATGAAATTCCACATATAAAGCTGGCAGATTGGGCGGACGTTATTGCAATTGCCCCATGCAGTGCGAATACTTTGGCGAAGATAGCACATGGACTTTGCGATAATTTGCTGACTTCGACAGTTCTCGCTGCCTCGTGTGAGTTATTGCTCTTCCCTGCAATGAATGAGAAGATGTTCACGAATCCCGTAACTCAAGGGAATATTGCGGAACTCTCAAGGCCCGGAGTAAAGATAATTCAGCCTTCAGAAGGTCGGTTAGCCTGCGGGGTTTCCGGTAAAGGACGAATGCCCGAACCCTGCGATATTTTCCTTGAGATAATGCGCGCCCTGTGTCCAGTACATGACATGTCAGGCAAAAGGGTATTAATCACAGCAGGACCTACCCATGAGTATTTGGACCCCGTGAGATTTATCTCTAATCCAAGTACGGGCAAGATGGGAGCTGCTATGGCTCGTTCTGCATGGTTTCGAGGTGCTGACGTGAGGGTCATTGCCGGGCCGGTTGAACTTGACTCATATGGTTTTGAGGTGATTCACGTTACTTCGGCCCTTGACATGCTGCGCGAGGTGAAGGCAAATATCGAATGGGCAGATTATATCGTAAAGGCTGCGGCGGTCGGAGATTACAGGCCGCGAGATTATAACGCTAATAAAATCAAACGTGAGGGAAAGGACTCGCTGACTCTCGAATTAATCCAGAACCCTGACATTGCAGCAGAAGCAGGGAGGCTCAAGCGTGAAGGCCAAATACTCGTTGGCTTTGCAGCAGAGTCAGAACACCTGAGAGAAAATGCCCGTGAGAAGTTATCGCGCAAGAATCTGGATTACATAATCGCAAATGACATTACCGGCGAAGATTCAGGATTTGCCCATGACACTAACAGGGTGACACTTATCTCTCGTGATGCAAACACTCCCGAACGAACTTTCACAGGTCTGAAACAAGATATAGCTTTCGAGATATGGAGCGCATTAATGTAATTCTGACCTGGCCGTTATGGGACACTCTTGTATATAATTGCAAGTCTGCCCCTCCTGCAGGTTCACGTGTTCTTGTGCCCCTGGGAAAGTCCAAGCGTGTCGGCTTTGTCCTTGACAAGTCTGACAAGGAGTTGCCTGATGACATAAAGGTTCGAGACGTAATCGAGATAATAGACACTCAGAGAGTTATTGATGCTGACTTATGGGATATGGCATTATGGGCTGGGAAGTTATGCATGTGCGGAGCCGGTGAGGTCCTGAATCTGATTCTGCCAAAGAAATTTTTGTCCGGTGAGAAAGTTGACAGTTCCCCTTCTCCTGATCCTGATAAGAATAAGAAGATGAGGCTAAAGGGTGAGGTTTGTTTTTACTCTCCCCTTGATTCTGAGCGTGTTAAATTTTATCGTGAAGAATTAGCCAAACCCGGACGAGTCCTGATGATGCTGCCTTCTCACAAGCGCGCAAGGAGTTTCTTCTCGTCTCTCCCTGAAAA
>JAFSQO010000049.1 GCA_017446645.1 Synergistaceae bacterium
GCTCCGGCGACCAATCCGAACATCATGACCGGGAAAAATCCTGTCATGTACTGGCCTGTGACTCCGAGTGTACCTGTACCGCTCCAGAAATTGCCTAAGTCGTTAATGCCTGCTGTGTCGAACCAGAATACAGCGTTCAATGCGTGATGAAGCCCCAGAGGTATCAATGCCCTGTTTAAGACTGCATAGAGTCCTGCTCCGAGAGGGCCAAGATTCACGATAGTAATTCCGAAATTCAAGAACACACCGTAAATCATGGGCCATATATAATATAAAATAACTGCAGTCATAGCAGAGACAAAAGCCGTTACTATAGCGACACATCTGCGTCCTGAAAAGAACGCAAGCCAGTCATGAAGCTGGGTATCCTTGAACCTGTTGTAGCAGCTCGAACCGATTATGCCCGCAAGAATTCCCGTGAAGGCATTCTGAATCTTTCCGAAAGCCGCAGGAATCTGTGATATGTCTATTTTCGAGTACGTAGCTATTGCATTGCTTGATAAAAGTGTCGTAATCATCAGCCATGACACCATACCTGCAAGTGCCGAAGTTCCGTCATTGTCCGAGGCCATGCCTATCGATACGCCTAAAGCAAACAAGATTGGTATCTGGTCGATTATTGCACTCGCTGCCTTGATACAGAACGCTGCAGTCAAGCTGTTAGACCCCCAACCGACCGGGTCAAGCCAGTAACCAATGCCATATAAAATTCCAGCTGCAGGAAGACAAGCAACCGGAAGCATTAGTGAATGGCCTATCCTTTGAAGGTATTTCATCATGATAAAATTTCCTCCTGCAAATAAATATTAAAAATATTAAACACGTGAATTATATAACTAAAAGCGAGAACTGGTACAATACTAAAAATCATTACGCAAAAATTAAGGCATTATTATCTGTGGATAGTTATTAGAAAGAAAATCTCTAAGCTCTATCCACTTTAATATACACGATACACGTGAACTTATATTTTATCCTGGTCAACTATCATGGCCTGATAGAGTGCTCTGATAGCGTTTTCGAAGTCCTCATCATTGAAGCCCAAAATGATATTCAGGTTGTCAGCTCCCTGATTAATCATGTGAACTTTGATGTCCTGAGCTGCAATTGCGTTGAATATCTGAGCAAAGATGCCTTTGACCGTTCCCATTCCCTCGCCGATTATTGCAACGAGAGCTACATCCTTGTTTATTTCGATTTTTTCAGGATGTATTGCCTCTCTGATTTCGTTAATTATTTCCTTACGTTTCAGGTCAAACATCATGTTTTTAAGGAATATGGCGAAGTTGTAAATTCCCGAAATATAATGCTCGCATGATATACCACGTTTTGCAAAGATGCCAAAGACTTTTTCACCAATACCGTGCATCCTGTTCAGGCCGAATTTTTCTATTTTGATGGCCTTGTAGTGCCTTTGACCGACTATACAGGCTGCCACTTTGCGATTGAGGTCTTCAGGGAGTTTTGCTACGACTCTGGTGCCGGGATCATCTGGATTGTAGATATTGCGAATCAATAATGGAATGCCGACTTTCTGCAACAGTAATATTACATCTTCAAAAATAACTCTGATGCCCATGCAGGTAAGTTCGCGCAGTTCGTCATAAGTAACGTTTCGGACAATTAAAGGATCCTTGACTATGGCAGGGTCAGCACTAAAGATTTCAGTAGTTTCGGACCATTTCTCGCAAATATCAGCATTGACAGCGCGGGCAATTAGTGCGCCGGAGACATCACTGCCGCCCCTTGGGAACGTGTGAATTTCTGTACCCGCTATATTCCCGTAAAATCCTGGAATTACTGCAGAGTCTACACCTGCAAGCCTCTTTGATGCGGCCTCGTAAGTCCTCTCTTCGTCAAGAGACTCATCGCGGTTAAAGAAGATGAGTTCAGTAGCATCAATGAATTCGCGGTTCAATGCCTTAGCAAGGATTTTGGCCATTAGGTACTCGCCCCTGCTTGCTATGAAATCTTTGCTCTTGCCTGTAAATAACTTTTGCTTTATGCTGTCAATCTCTGAATCAAGGTCAAAACTTATGCCCAATCCCGAAATTATCTCAGAGTAACGGGCCTTGAACTCATTTAGGGCATCCGTGAAATTTTCTTTTTTTGTGTATTTTAAATAACACACGTAAAGCAGGTCGGTAACCCGTACGTCATTCTTGCTGCGTTTACCGGGCGACGACACTACAATATACTTGCGATTAGAGTTTGCGTTTATTAAATTAATAGTTTTCTTTACCATTTCGGAATTAGCCAAGGCACAACCCCCGAACTTGGATACTATAAGATTGCTCATGTCTACAAATCCTCGCTTGCGTCTTAAAGAATTTTAATGTTTGAGAATTCCTGATTAGAGTATTTTAGCATATAATCCTGTAGAACGTAGCACGAAGCTGTAAATGTCCGAACACTCGATCAGCGTCTCTTCCTGTGTCTGTGAGTGAAGGCAAAACCAATCAGGGCCAATGAAGCTGCAAGACCAGAGTTACAGCCTCCGGAACTCCCTGCGTCAGGTTTGTCATTGTCATTGTCTCCGTAATTATCGCTGCCTTCAGGGATCCCCGTGATAGCTACGTCCATGCTGTCCAAGCCCGTTTCATAATAATACACGATTTTTGCGGGAGTCTTGTCAAATATGAACTCTCCTGTTTTGGGATATTTCGAGGCATCGTAATTTATCTCGCTGCCTGACTCATCATATGCTATGACCAAGCGTAAATTTTTGTCGCCTGTCTGTGCTGTTGTTCCTGACGAGAAAGCTTCGCCGTCATCATAACCCAACAGGAACGCTGCAAAATCAAATATTTTCTCGATTAAAGATATATACGCCTCCTGACCTTTTGCGTCAAGTTTGCTGAGTTTATCGAGTATGAAGTCATCTTTGTGAAATCTCCTGACTCTGTTTGCCCTGAAGTTGAGGTCTTGCAATTCCTCGCAGCCGGTTAAATCCATCTTACTGACTTTAGAGTTTGCGAAGTGAAGGGCTCTGAGTCTCGAACAGCCATTTGCGTTTATCTCGGTTAAGTCAGTATCATTGAGAATAAGTTCTTCGATAGACTCGTTGTCTGCTACATCAATCGATACAAGATTTTCACAGCCATCTGCATTTACGCTCTTAATGAGGCAGTCTTTGAGCTTCAGGGTCTTCACGGCGGAATTTCCAGAGAGATTGAGTTCGTAAAGCCTCAAATTACCCAGAACGCTCAAGTCAAGATTTTCACCGAGTGAATCAGCTTCCGTTAAGTCAAGTTTCCTCAAGTTCGGCATTAATTCATCTATACCTTCAAGGCTCGTAATTTTCGCAGGGACCTTGAATTCAGTGAGTGTTGCAAGCTGTTCAGGTGACAGGCCCAGAGTCCCTGACAAATAATCATTGAGAGTCATATTCTCTGGAGGCTCAGGGAGTTCGTCAAGATTAAGTGAAAACTTTTCAACCGTGATAATTACTACACTGCTTGCTTCTCCTGCTGAGTTACTTGCTGTTACCGTGTAAGAGTAGCTGCCTGCGGTTCCGATTGCTAGCTTGCCTGAAATTGTGTAGCTCGTGCCATTGTATAACGCTGCTGCTGTTAATCCGTTTGGTAAAGTGCCGGACGCTGACCACGTTAAATTTTCGCCTTCTGTTGCTTCAATGACTATAACTTCAATCGTGTTGCCTTCTTGATATGTGCAATTAATCTCTGACTCAGAAAGAACAGGTACAAGATTGTCGTCTCCGTCTTTGTTTTCGTCTTCAGGCTCACCTTTATCGCTGTCTTCGCTTTCGTCTTCATCTTCATTTTGGCTTTCATTTTCGTTTGGGCTTAAGTCTTCGCTGTCGCCGTCATTTTTGTTATATAAGGTTTTGACTGTTATAGTGATTTGAGCATCTGCTTGACCTGCTATGTTACTTGCCCTTACGGTGTACGAATACGGGGATTTATCAGCAGTCCCGGCAGCAGGAGTCCCTGAGATCCTGAAGACATTATTGCTGCTCGAAACTCGTAAGCCATTAGGGAGAAACCCGGATGATGACCACGTTACACTGCCAGCATTCGTTGCAGTTATTGTGAAGTCCGTCATTCTTTCGCCC